>DYQZ01000083.1 GCA_020719005.1 Candidatus Omnitrophus sp. | reverse complement strand
GGGATCGCGTCAGAATGTTTCACAACAGATCCTCCGCGAAGTCCTTATCCCCGCGATCGAGAAAGAAGTCAATGAAGGCGCTAACTTTGCGCGCCTCCGTCAGGTGTATGCCGCGATGATCCTCTCGTCGTGGTATAAGATCCGTCTTAAGGAAGGGCTGCTCGGCAAGGCATATGCTGATCAGAACAAGTTCAGCGGCATTGAGTTTAGTGATGGCGTGAACAAAGATGATATTTATGGAAAGTATCTCGAGGCTGTCAAGCAGGGCGCGTTCAGTTATATTCGTGAAGAGTCGGATTCGGCAACAGGGGAAGTTATCCCAAGAAAATATTTCTCGGGCGGGTTTGTAGGCAAGAACATTAATTCGCTCTTGGTCGCTGGCGGAATATTTTTAGGCGCTTTAGCCGGACTACCTACGGACGCTCAAGCTCAAGTTCAACAGACCGCGCGTCCCATCGGGAATATTGTTCGCGTTTCTGCGGGTGCACAGGATGTCGGACCAAATGCAGATCTTGGTTATCTTACACAAATTAACAGAGTCTTGCAGGCTGATGATTCCATGTCAATTCCTGACGTGATGGAAGTGGTGAAGTGGTATCAGGGGCTTTCAGGTGGTCAGGCTTTTTTGCTTTGGATAGGGATCACTGGATTAGCTGGGTATGCCGCTTACAAGCGGAAATATATCAAACTTGCCTTGTTGCGAAAGGTGCCGTTTGGGCTTGGTTTTAATAAGCTCGTCGGGATGCTTAATGATAAAGATCAAGAAGTGCGTGAAGAAGTTGTTAAAGCTTTGGTTGTTCTTGGTGATAAGCGTGCCATTGAGCCGCTTTTAGAGCAGTTGAAGAAGGAGAATGATGGACGCTCTTATACGAGTATCAATCATAATCCTTCTTATATCTCTTCGGCCATATATGGGGCATTAGAACAGTTAACTTCAGATAATAAAGAGATTCGGTATCAAGTAGGATTGGAAGGTTTAAAGATAAAGAAGGCTTTTGCATTGGCGGTTAAGTTGCTTGAAGACTTGGGAGATAAGAGAGCTAGAGATGCTATTGCAGAAGCAATGATAATAGAAAGAGGAGAGAGGATCCATCTCCCATATGACAATTTTAATAATGCATCTGATGCGTTAAATCGCTTAGGTGATCCTCGAGGCAATAAATATTACAAGTACTTTCCTAGTATAACAGAAGACACAGTAGAAAGGATTCAGATCGCAGAGCATGATCCATATGTTAATTGGGGAGGTCGTGGGAGGAAAAGGTGACAAGCGTAGAAATAGCCCCGGCTTATTGGGAGTTGGTAGATAGAACAGAAGTAAAAGATCCTGCTGTTGTAGTCGGAGCGAAGGCGGACGATTCTCAGAAGTTCGGTGGTATTGACCTTGATCCACGCAAACTTGACCTTCAGATCAAGCGCGACGGGAATGGGGTTCCGCTTTCGGTGGATGAGCAGGATTGGTCGAAGATCAATATTCAGGGTTTTGTGCCGGTCATTTATAAGATCGAGCCTGTGAATATGCCTGCGTTGCTGGGGTTCAATGATGTGTCATTGACGCCGGCCATGGCGACATAGATCAAGTTTCAGCAGAAATACAGTAGAATGAAAGACGGTCGAAAGGCCGTCTTTTTTTATGATGGCTCGGCGATCCCTAGCTGCGCTCGGGATGACGGTTGAGTGGTCGGGATGACGGTTTGGCTCTCGGGATGACGGGAAATGTTGAGCTTGACATGACGTGGATGTGTGGTGGACAATCTATGCAGAAGTGTATAGATTGTCTTTTTATCCCGAAATTGTTTCGAGTGACTTTGTATAGATCAAGCGTATTTTCTAGATTGACGGTTATATTTCAAGGAGGTTGATGTGATCGAATTGTCAGATACGTCGAGGAAAAAGGCTTTTCAGTTGATCATTTTGTTCGGGCTGGTGAGTTTGTTTGGGGATATGGTGTATGAGGGGGCGCGTAGTGTCAACGGGCCGTATTTGAAGACCCTGGGGGCAAATGCGGCGGTTGTAGGGCTTATTGCGGGGTTGGGTGAGTTTGCGGGGTATGCGATCCGTCTGGTGTCGGGCTATTTTGCGGATAAGACCAAGGCGTATTGGCTTTTTACATTTCTTGGTTATGGGCTTCTTGTGTCGGTGCCTTTGTTGGCATTGACGGGTATCTGGCAGGTGGCGGCGTTCTTTATTGTGTGTGAGCGGTTGGGCAAGGCGCTTCGCAGTCCCGCTAAAGATACGATCCTTTCTCAGGCGGCCAAGAAAGTTGGCACAGGCTGGGGCTTTGGGTTGAATGAGGCCATGGATCAGATCGGTGCCTTGATCGGGCCTTTGTTCTTCACCGTTCTTTTTATGATGACCGGCGGCGGAAGCAAGGGCATTGCGGATTATCAGCGGGGGTATGTGTTCTTGTGGATCCCTTTTGTGCTACTTATGATATGCGTGGTCGTGGCATTTTTGCGTGTGCCTGATCCTGAGGCGCTCGAGGACAAAAAGAGTACTCAACCGGACAAGTTATCAAAGCTCTTTTGGCTTTATACGTTCTTTTCATTTCTGACAGCCATGGGGTTCGTGAGTTTTCTTTTGATGGGGTATCACTTTAAGGCAAAAGGTATGTTGAGCGACGCCCAGATCCCTCTTTTTTATGCGATCGCGATGGCGGTCGACGGGGTGGCGGCGCTGGTCATTGGAAAATTATATGATGTCCTTAAGGAGCGCGAGAAGAAAGAAGAGGCAGGGCTTCTCATGCTTATTTTTGTGCCGCTCCTGTCTGCGCTTATCCCTGTTTTTGCGTTCGCGAATTCTTTCTTTCTGGTCATTGTGAGTGTCGTGTTATGGGGCATTGTGATGGGCGCGCATGAGACGATCATGAAAGCGGCGATCGCGGACCTGACGCCGATCAGAAAACGCGGCACAGGCTATGGCATCTTTAATACAAGTTACGGGGTGGCGATGCTCATCGGCGGTGTTGGGATGGGGCTTTTGTATGAGCGTTCTATTCCGATCATGGTCCTTACCGCATCAACGGTGCAGTTCGCCGCGATCCCGGTATTCTTTGCGATGAGGAAAGAAGCATTGAAGACGGCTTAACCTCCTCCCTTCCCGGTAGGGTGGAGGTTGTCGGTAAATAAAAAGGGCGACTTGATGGTCGCCCTTTTTTGTTGGACAGAATTAATGGGTCTTATTCGACCGGG
Source organism: Candidatus Omnitrophus sp. (assembly GCA_020719005.1). Classification (GTDB taxonomy): domain Bacteria; phylum Omnitrophota; class Gorgyraeia; order Zapsychrales; family Fredricksoniimonadaceae; genus DYQZ01. The sequence continues at coordinate 830 of DYQZ01000083.1, read as the reverse complement.
ATAATGATGACCGTTCCCTTTTTTAGCTTGTTGGGATTCTTGATGCGGTCTTTGTTCAGTTCATAAAGATACTGCCAGCGACTGCCTTTGCCCATTTCTTTTTCAGCGATCTTCCAGAGAGAATCATTGGCCTGGATCGTGTATTCGCGGGTGGAGGCTTTGACGCCGGATTCAACCTGCTGTGTTTCTTCGACGGTGAATTTATTGTCTTCGACCTGTTTTGCTTCCGGCATCACATCCGTTGCTTTTTGTGTGGCCGGGATATTGACCTCTTCAACCTCAGCGATCATGAACTGTGCATTGCGGTCTTTCTGCATGCCGACAATGTCTTTAACAGGAGCGACAGCGTCGAGTTTTCCGCGGGAAACGATCTTGATGCGATCCTCGGGGATACCGTTATCGAGCATGTATTGTTGTACCGAAGCGCCGCGCTTGTTGCCGAGCTTCAGGTTGTATTCATCAGAACCACGCGCGTCACAGTTACCGGTGATGAGGATGGAGGCTTCCTTGTTACGTCCAAGGGTTGCGACTGCTTTCTCAAGGATAGGTGTATGATCCTCACGCAGGTCGGCCTTGTTGTAGTCAAAATAGATCTTCACATTGCGGATGATCTTCTTGATGATCAAGGAGGGCTTGGCCACAGTCTCTGTGGTCGCGGCCTCGGTGTTCTCTTCATCTGCTTTATAATCAAAGATAACTTTATAGACATAAACAAAGCCACGGTTGCCCCAAAGGTCCTTGACCGTGCCTGGCTCGGTCGGCCACCACCAATAACCGCCTTTTTGATCGTCTTTGACAGGCGAGGGCTTGGCATCGGTTGGCCACCATTG
>DYQZ01000030.1 GCA_020719005.1 Candidatus Omnitrophus sp. | reverse complement strand
ATCTATGGAGCTTTCTTAATTCTTCCCTGTCGCACTTATGATTACAATTTTCCCAAAAACCTCCATCATCCCCGGGATGAAGGAGGTTATGATCATCAATAAAAACCATAACATCCCAAAAACCAACGGACGATCTTCTCACCCCAGAACATGCTGACCAAAGCCCCCAATACCAGATATGGACCAAATGCGATCGCACTGCTCTTGGTACGGATCTTCTCAGCGATACCAACAACAGCCCCAAAGAAAGGCGCTACAAAAAAAGAAACCAAGACCAACTTCCATCCGAGAAAAGCGCCGATAAGGGCCAGGAGTTTTACATCTCCTCCGCCCATCACGCCCCCCTCATTGCAGGAAACGATCATCTCATAGACAAGGTCCTGATCCTTAGTCCATGATCCTGACAAAGTAAAACCATCTTTCGAAGAGAGGCCTGTGAACTTCTTTTGAATATCCCCCTCGTCGTTAATATACCCCTGGGCGATCAATTCTTTGAACAAGCCCTCAGGGTCTTCTGAAACCACTTTTAAGTCAATAAGCGTAACGACCCGCTTATTAATGATCATCGCCCCGGCCATTCCCATAAGGAACAGCGAACCACCGCCGATGATCACCCCTTGCAATGCCGCGCATAACGATAAGATGCTGTTCGTATATGTCCCCGCTTCCCAAGGGAATCTGATCAATGCACCCTGCAATAAAAGTATCCCCGTAATAACAACGATCAGCATCTGCTCATCACACGCGAACTTCACTTTACGGCGTAGGGCATCAATGATCATCAAGAGCAATGAAACACCCACCAATGAAACAGCAATGACCCATCCCGTTTGAAGTTCTGCCGTCGATCTAACAGGATGAAGCACTGGAATGAACAGTGTCAGAAAAAGAGCCGCCGGAATGCCGAAGAGACTTAATTCATCAGGGATGATGCGGTATTCAAAATCAACAAATGTAGCCACAATGAACAACGACACCAGAACAAGATACGGCAATAAAAGCCATGTCAGTCCGTAATAAAGAAAAAATCCCAAAAACAAGCATGCACTCAGAAACTCGATCCCTGCATAACGCCAGGAGAACTTAACACCGCAATCACGGCACTTCCCGCCGAGAATAAAATAACTCAATATCGGGATATTATCAAACCATCGCACCGCCTTGCCACATTTCATACAATGGGACCCGGGCATCACCACAGACTGTTCAAGCGGCATACGCACAATGCAGACATTTAAAAAACTGCCGATCATCGCGCCCAACACAAAAAACAAACCTCTCAAGAACCACTCCAACTCCATCCACGCCCCCTTAAGTTCCAAACAACACCGAGTCTACTTCTTATAACATGCCGTCTCAAGTGCCTGCCACATCTTATCTTTCACAGGCTGCCCCAGCTCCATCTCCGCCCACCGCTGAAACGCCAAGACTCCTTGATAATAAAGCATTTTAAGCCCGTTCACCGTCTTAGCACCCTTAAGCCGTGCAGCTTTCAGCAACTTGGTTTCCGCCGGATTATAAACCAGGTCATAAACCATCATATTCGCATGCAGGACATCTTCTTTCACAAGGATTGGATCATCTTCCTTCATCCCGACGGGGGTAGCGTTGATCAACAGATCGGAAAGTTCTATGTTCAGATCTTCAATGCTTGTGACCACCTGTACACACTTGGTGTCCATTCGTGTTGAAAGATCATACATAAGCGCCGCCACACGCGACGCATCAACATCAAAGATCTTGATCGAATACGGACGCTCCGGCAACAAACAAAACACACTGATGATCGCACGTGATGCGCCACCCGCCCCGATCACAGCAACCCTTTTGTCTTTAGGATCAAATTGACTTTCCTTAAGATGTGTCAAAAACCCAGGCCCGTCTGTATTAAAACCAATAAGCTTGCGCTTGTTCGTGATAACAACGGTATTAACAGCCCCTACTTTAGTTGCGAACGGATCCATGCTATCCAAGAAAGGGATCACATTCTCTTTATGCGGCACTGTTACATTAAGCCCAAAAATATGACTGTCCTCTCTTTTCAAATTCTCAAAAAAATCCTTTAACGCCTCTTTCTGCATTGGAAAAAGATCATATATAGCATCCACCCCCAACTCCTTAAACGCGGCATTATGCATAACCGGTGAAAGGCTGTGGCCTAACGGATACCCGACGAGACCATAGGTTGACATCACTGTTTCTGACATATACTTCCTTACGGCTGAAGCCCGAGATCAACAGGCGCTGTTTTAGTTTTTGACGTTGTGATTGCACATGCTTTATTGACCGCATTCAAATACGCACGCACCGACGCTTCAATAACATCAGTGGATGTCCCGATCCCCATCACTTTCTGCCCGTTAAAATTCACACGGACACGCACTTCACCCTGGGCGTCTTTCCCCTGAGTAACGGACTGTATCCCGTAATTCAAGAGCTCCCCCTTCATCTTTGTGATCTCATCGATCGCCAGATAACAGGCATCGATCGGGCCATCACCCGTCGTTGTTTTCTCATGACGCTTCCCAGAGGACTTCAAGCACACCGTTACTTGCGGCGCAATATTCATCCCGCTCACGACCTTTAAGGCTTCCAACGTCCAGAGATCCTTGATCTCATGGACTTCATCCTCAACGATCGCGATCAGATCCTCATCAAAGACCTCTTTTTTCTTATCACATAGATCCTTGAACCGATCAAAAGCGCGCACCATTTCCTCATCACTTAATTCAATGCCCAGCTTTTTTAACCGGTCCTTCAGCGCGGCGCGCCCCGAATGTTTTCCTAACACCAAACCAACACCTGAGAACCCGACATCTTCAGGACGAATGATCTCATAAGTTGTAGGCTCCTTTAACACGCCATCCTGATGAATACCCGATTCATGACGGAAAGCATTCCCTCCGACGATCGATTTGTTCGGCGGGACCAGGAACCCTGTATATTTACTGACCAAGCGGGATGTCCGGCATATTTCAGGAGTCACGATGCCTGAAGCCGTGCACCCAAAATAATCCTGACGGGTTCTCAAGGCCATCACCACCTCTTCCAAAGAACAGTTCCCCGCGCGTTCACCGATCCCATTGACCGTGCACTCGATCTGACGGGCGCCATTCTTGACCGCGGTCAGCGAATTAGCCACAGCCATGCCCAAGTCATCATGACAATGCACAGAAATAACCGCCTTATTGATATTCGGTACGTTACTGCGAATATCGGCGATCAACTTTCCATATTGTTCAGGAACAGCATACCCTACTGTGTCCGGAATATTAACAGTCGTCGCCCCTGCCTTGATCACCGCCTCCAGAACACGATATAAAAATGTCTTATCGGAACGGGACGCATCTTCCGGTGAGAATTCAACATCTTCAACATACCCTCGTGCATGTTTAACAGCATCCACCGCGATCTGAATGATCTCCTCGGGAGTCTTACGCAATTTATGTTCCATGTGGATCTTAGATGTTGCCAAAAAAACATGGATACGGGGATGCCTGGCACTCTTTAACGCTTCGCCCGCCGCATCAATATCCTTTTTCACAGAACGAGCCAATCCAGCCACGGCACAATTCTTCATTTTCTTTGCCACCATTGCGACTGATTCGAAATCTCCTTTGGAAATAACAGGGAACCCCGCCTCAATGACATCAACACCCAGACGTTCCAGCGCCAAAGCCACTTCCATCTTTTCACGCTGGTTCATGCTCGCACCCGGCGCCTGCTCTCCGTCACGCAAGGTGGTATCAAATATCAGGACTTTATCTTCTTTTGCCATATCTCACTCTCTTTCCATAATGAAAAAGACGCATGCGTTGAGGCATGCGTCTTTTTGATCTAACAATTGCACGCCTTATTTCTTGATCCAACTCATCATAGAACGAAGTCGCTTGCCCGTTTCTTCGATCGGGTGCTTATCCTGATCCTCGCGCATCTTGGTAAAGTTCACGCGTCCCGTCTTATTCTCCTTCATCCATTCCTTGGCAAATTTGCCCTTCTGGATCTCGGTCAAACACTTCTTCATTTCCTTACGTGTCTTATCCGTCACGATGCGCGGGCCGCGTGTATAATCACCATATTCGGCCGTATCAGAAACACGCTTGCGCATGCCAGCGATACCTTCTTCATAAATAATATCCACAATGAGCTTCAGCTCATGCAAACATTCAAAATAAGCCATCTCCGGCGCATAACCAGCCTCAACAAGCGTATCAAAACCCGCCTTGATGAGCTCACTCGTCCCGCCGCACAACACAACCTGCTCACCAAAAAGATCCGTTTCCGTCTCTTCCTTGAACGTTGTCTCAAAAACACCGGCACGTGCGCCACCTAATCCTTTGGCATAAGCCAAAGCTTCTTTAAGCGCATTACCTGAAGCATTCTGATGGATCGCCACCAAACACGGAACGCCTTTGCCCTCTTCATACTGACGACGAACAAAAGAACCCGGACCTTTAGGCGCGATCATCCAAACATCCACATCAGCCGGAGGCTTGATCTGACCAAAATGGATATTGAACCCGTGCGAGAACGCCAACGCCTTGCCTGGCTTCATATAACGGCGGAGCTGCTTCTTATAGATCTCAGCCTGTAAATGATCCTGTGTCAGGATCATGATCACATCAGCTTTTTGAGCGGCTTTACCAGCATCCATTGGCTTAAAACCATCCTCGATCGCTTTCTGATAATTCACACCACCCTCGCGCTGGCCAATAATGACATTTAGCCCGCTATCACGCAGATTGAGCGCCTGTCCACGCCCTTGTATCCCATAACCAATGATCGCAATGGTCTTATTCTTGAGTACATTCAGATCTGCATCTTTGTCATAATAAATATTCGCCATACTTCTTTCCTTTTTTCACCTTAACATGTTAATGAGACGATACCGTTCCTGATAAATATCATTGATCCTCTTCCTGGCATCTACCAGCGGGATAATGTTGATCTTATTTTGAATAACACCAATAGCCTTACCGTAATTCCCCTTAAGCAATTCTTCAACAGCAGCAACGCCAAGCGTCGTCGATAATATACGATCAAACGCGCAAGGATTCCCTCCGCGCTGAACATGCCCTAACACAACAGAACGCGCCTCATGCCCTGTCATATTCGTGATCGTCTCAGCCAACACATTCGCCTTGATCACGCCCTCAGAAACAACCACGATCCAGCTGATCTTCCCGCTTTTGGCACCCTGTGATATGCGCTTACACATCTCTTTATAATCAGGCTTTGCCTCAGGAACAACAACATCTTCTGCCCCTGAACTCAACGCCACTTCCATCGCAAGATAACCAGAGCGATTACCCATCACCTCAACAATAAAAATGCGCTCCATACTATGAGCCGTGTCACGGATCTTATCGATCGCATCAACTGCCGTATTGATCGCAGTATTACACCCGATCGTCTGATCCGTTCCATGCAGGTCATTATCGATCGTACCAGGTATGCCCACCGTCGGAATATTCCACTTATGAAAAAGCTCACTAGCCCCGAGATAAGAACCGTCCCCGCCAATAACGACGAGCCCGTCTATCTTATGGCGCTTGAGCGTATTGACCGCTTTTTGCTGCCCCTTTTCTGTGCGAAACTCAGGGGACCTTGCCGTCTTAAGGATCGTACCGCCTCGCCCAATGATGCCAGAAACAGACCGGCGGTTCATTTCGATCAGCTCATTATCAATAAGCCCCTGATACCCACGCATGATCCCTTCAATTTCAAGTCCTTTTGAAAGAGCCGCCCGCACCACCGCGCGCACCGCCGCATTCATCCCCGGGCCGTCTCCCCCAGAGCACAAAACACCTATTTTTTTGATCGTTGTTTTTTTCATAGATCAATAACGATAATGTTCCGGTTTATAAGGTCCGTCAACAGAGATCCCGAGATACTTGGCTTGTTTCGGCGACAATTTTGTAAGTTTAGCACCGACATTCCAAAGATGCAAGCGTGCAACTTCCTCATCAAGATGCTTAGGCAAACGATAAACACCAACTGCATATTTCTTCTGCCAAAGCTCCAACTGCGCCAATGTCTGATTCGTAAATGAATTGGACATCACAAAAGAAGGATGGCCTGTAGCACATCCCAAATTCACCAAACGTCCCTCTGCCAACAAAATAATACAATGCCCGTCAGGAAAAATATACTTATCAACCTGCGGCTTGATATTGATCCTCTTGATCCCAGGATATTTCTCAAGTTTAACAACCTCGATCTCATTATCAAAGTGACCAATATTGCAAACGATCGCACTGTCCTTCATCTTGGCCAAATGCTTGATCGTGATGATATCAACATTACCCGTCGTTGTCACGTAGATGTTCCCCTCAGGAAGAGCGTCTTCAACGGTCTTGACCTCAAAACCTTCCATCGCGGCCTGAAGCGCACAGATCGGATCGATCTCCGTGACAATAACGCGCGCACCATAGAACCGTAATGAATGCGCACACCCTTTACCAACATCGCCATAACCACAGACAACCGCCACCTTACCCGCGATCATCACGTCCGTAGCTCGCTTGATACCATCAGCCAAAGATTCGCGGCAACCATAAAGATTGTCAAACTTCGACTTGGTCACAGAATCATTCACATTGAACGCCGGAAAGAGAAGCTTCTTCTCCTGCATCATCTGATACAGACGATGAACACCCGTTGTTGTCTCTTCAGAAACACCCTTGATCTTCGGCGTGATCCCGTGCCAGATCTTTGGGGTTTCCTTCAACATCTGCTTGAGGCACAAAAGAAGCTGGCGCTCGTCTTCACCGCCGGCTTTATGATCAAGAACCTTGGAATTTTTCTCTGCAGCATATCCAAGATGGACCATCATGGTCGCATCCCCGCCGTCATCAACGATCAGATCCGGCCCCTTGCCATCAGGCCAAATAAGCGCCTGTTTCGTGCACCACCAATATTCTTCGAGCGTTTCACCTTTCCAGGCAAATACAGGAACGCCAAAGTCAGCGATCGCGGCCGCAGCCTGATCCTGGGTCGAGAAAATATTACAACTCGCCCAACGGACATCAGCACCTAACGCGACCAGCGTCTTAATAAGGACCGCCGTCTCAATGGTCATATGAAGGGATCCCATGATACGCGCGCCCTTAAGAGGCTTTTTCGCGCCATATTTACGGCGAAGCGCCATCAATCCCGGCATTTCTTTCTCTGACATCGCGATCTGCTTATGCCCTAACTCAGCGAGGGCCATATCCTTGACTTTATATTCTTTGGCAACCATGAAAACTCCTGAATATGATACGAGGACGTCCAAGAACACTCCCAGACGTCCTCGTTCTTTTAATTGTTAAACTCCAGAATCCTTCTTCAATTTTGCAGCCATATCGGTCTTTTCCCAACGGAAAGCAGGATTTCCGAAATGACCATACGCCGCCGTACGACGAAAAACAGGCTTTCTCAGATCCAATTTCTTAATGATCCCGGCTGGTGTCAGATCAAAATTCTTGCGGATAAGCGCAACAATCTTCTCTTCACTGATCTTGCCCGTCCCAAACGTATCCACAAAAACACTAAGAGGCTCAGCCTTACCAATAACGTAGCTCAATTGAATAAGACATTTTTCAGCGATGCCTGCCGCGACAATGTTCTTGGTGATATAACGGCACATATACGCCGCAGAACGATCGACCTTGGTCGGGTCCTTGCCAGAGAACGCGCCACCGCCGTGAGGAACGATCCCGCCGTAGGTGTCGACAATGATCTTGCGACCCGTCACACCCGTATCCGACTGAGGCCCGCCAACGACGAATTTGCCGGTCTGATTAATATAGAACTTAGTATCCTTGTCGATCAATTTACCGACGATTGGCATGGCCACCTTATTAATGATCTCCTGGCGTGATTTTTCCGTGATCTTCTTGCCCGTCTTATCCAGGATCTTCTCCGTATGCTGACACGCCAGAACAACAGCGTCGATACGTTTCGGATAACCATCCACATATTCAACCGTCACCTGGCTCTTACAATCAGGCCCGAGATAATCCAGGATCTTCTTATTACGAACTTCTTCAACACGCGCCACAAGCTTATGTGCCAGCGTGATCGGAAGCGGCATTAATTCCTTGGTCTCATTAGATGCATAACCATACATGATCCCCTGGTCCCCAGCACCACCGCCGTCAACACCCTGTGAAATATCAGGCGACTGCTTGTTGATCGCATTCAAGATCGCGCACGTCGAAGCATCAAAGCCGTACGCCTGGCTGGTATAACCGATATCACTGAGCACGCCTCGCACTAATTTATGAACATCAACATAGGTCGTTGTCGTGATCTCACCACCGACGATAACTAGACCGGCACTGATGAACGTTTCGCACGCCACGCGCCCCTTAGGATCGTCTTTAAGAACAGCATCGAGCACTGCGTCCGAGATCTGATCACACACCTTGTCAGGGTGACCATTCCCGACCGATTCTGATGTAATAAAATAATTCCCTTTCACAACAGCCTCACTTTCCATATACAGCTTGTATTATAAGGAGTTTTTAACACGAAAAAAATTGCTGAGCCTCTTGGTAGGACTCAATACTGCCGATATCATACCATTTTCCTGAAAATTTAAAACCATAAACAGCAGTCTTTTGATAAAGCCACTGAATATATCCGCCTGTCGTATCTGTCTTATGCGTCTCTTTAATGAACTCTTTAAGAAAATGCAATGATCGCTGTGGAAAAAAATACAGACACATTGATATCAATGTCGAACGCGGTTCTTTTGGTTTCTCCTCTAAAGAAACAACCTTACCCATTGCATTTGTTTCCACCACACCATACTTCGAAGCCCCAGCGATGTCTCCCAGATCATAAGCACCGATCGTCACTGCCGGCGCATTTCGACGAGCTGCATCAAAGAAATCAATGACCCCTTGATCAAAAAGATTATCACTTCCAACCACCGCCCAATCCGTGTTAGAACCCGCCTTATCCAACACAAAAAGGATATCCCCTACAGCCCCCAAACGCTCTTCAGGTGTGTGCGTTCCATCATTGATCACCCGCACAGGAAAAGGTTTTCCATTTCTCCCCTGAGCCCAAGACGTCAATATGTCATTAAACTTATCATTAGTAACAACAACAACCTCTTCAAGATCTTTTAAAGAAAGGAACTTGTCAAACGTATGGTCGATCAACGTCTTACCGACAACATCAAGCAATGCTTTAGGAGTATCTTTAACAAGCGGATAAAGACGAGTGCCATAACCTCCAGCAAGAATAAGAAGTTTCATCAAGACTCCCCATCTTTATTTTTATGACTATCAAATACATAAAAATCAGGAACACGCTTGATCGTTTCAGAAATAATAAAATCTTCCACTTCCTGTCCGGTACTCAACTTGAGTGCCTGACGCGCGATCTCTTGGGTATCCGCAAAATTCAAACTGCGTATCGCCCGTTTTATTTTTGGGATACTTGTCGAAGACATGCTGAATGCATCCACGCCTAAACCAAGTAGAATAACCGCCAATGTCGGATCACTTGCCATCTCACCACACACGCTCACCTTGATCCCTGCATCATGAGCCGCGCTTATTGTCCGACGGATAAGACGCAAGACAGCGGGATGCCCCGGCTCATAGAACTGTGCCGTCTTTTCATTCGCGCGATCAACAGCCAACGTATATTGAATAAGGTCATTCGTTCCGATACTGAAAAAACTGGCTTCTTTCGCCAAAAGGTCTGCTGTCATTGCCGCTGATGGAACTTCGATCATCACACCGACAGGCATATTCTCGTTAAATGGGATATTCTTATCACGCAGGCGCTGTTTAACACCCTTTAAAATAGTATTTGCCGCCCGCAATTCACCAGGCCCCGCGATCATCGGATACATCATCATCACATTGCCATGAACAGATGCCCTAAGGATCGCACGCAACTGCGTACGAAATATCTCCGGCTCCTCAAGACACAACCGGATAGCACGCGCCCCCAAAAAAGGCGTCATTTCTTTAGGAAGCTGAATACTGGAAAGAAATTTATCACCACCAAGATCCAGCGTGCGAATGACCACAGGATGCGGATTTACCGCCTCAGCGATCTTACGATACGACTGATACTGCTCCTCTTCCGAGGGAAGATCCAGACGGTTCATATAAAAGAATTCTGTACGGTAAAGCCCTATCCCCTCAGCACCGCTCTTTTGGACCGCCGGCAACTCACCATGCAACTCAAAGTTCGCCAATAGTCCTACACGATGATGATCGATCGTTTCCGCCGGAACATCTTTTATGTTGACCAAAGATCCTTCGGCTTCATCGAATCGGCCCTTTTCTTTAATATAAAGCCGCTTTGTTTCTTCTGTGGGATTAATGATCACAACGCCCTTACGGCCATCAACGATCAAATAATCCTGATTGCTGATACGCAGTGTGGCATCCTTGAGACCAACAACAGCCGGAACTCCCAGTGATTTCGCAATGATCGCTGTATGAGCTGTCCTTCCTCCGACATCTGTCAAAAATCCAAGGATCTTTTTGTTATACATGCTCACCGCGTCTGACGGAGATATATCATGCGCAACGACGATCAACTCATCGGTGATCATATCAAAATCCAATAATTTCGTTTCCCCCATCAAATGCTTTAATACACGCCGGCCGATATCCGTAACATCTGCCGAACGCTCTTTAATATATTCATCCTGGATCTTCTCAAAGATCTCGACATACCTTTTTAACACCTGCGAAAAGCTGTATTCCGCGCTCATCTTCCCGCTCTTGATACGTTTTTTCACCTCATCAATGAGCATGCAATCTTCAAGGACCAACAAATGCGCATCAAAGATCTGGGCATCTTTACCGCCGACCTCTTTCTCGATCTTTTCTTTTATATCCTGAATCTCATTCTTGGTATGCAAAACAGCTTCTTCAAAACGGGCGATCTCAACAAAAACCTCTTCATCATAAATAACGCGCTCCGGAACAATAAAGTCCTGCAGGTCCAAAAGAAAAGCGTGCCCCGCAACAATGCCTGGAGCCGCAGCAATACCTTTTAATACGATCTCGGTATTAGTCTTCTTTGCCAAGGAACCCCTCCAAATCCTTAAATGCCGCATCTGCATCTGCACCATCAACAACCAGAACAAGCTCACTATTATGGTCCGCACCCAACATCAATATCCCCATAATAGACTTACCATTCACTTCCTCATCGCCCCGACGTACCGTAACATCGGCATCATACTTATTAGCGATCTGAACGAACATCGCCGCAGGACGGGCATGCAATCCATGTTTACTGCCTACTATCACTTTTTTTTCGATCTTTGGCATATCAGCGCCTGATAACACGATTTTCTTCAATAACTTTGATCAATGCCTGTGTCAATTTGTGAGAATCATGCCGCACATAATCCTTAACCCCTAAAATATCTTCGGCAAAAACCTTGTATCCCATAGCGCGGATCTCATCAACATCGGCTTTTACAGGAACAGAGCGTTCTTTCTTATACCGCTCCAATGCTTCGGTGTCATGAACCATTGATCCATTGACCAGAACAGCATCAATGATCCCTTTATGCGTATGTTCGACCAACACCCTGACATGATCCCCAGCCGTAAAAGATTCCGTCTCCCCGATCTGCGTCATGACATTACACACATAGATCTTAAAAGCCTGCGCTTTAGCGATCGATTCCGGAACACCTTTAATGATCAAATTCGGGATCACGCTCGTAAACAAACTACCCGGTCCTAAAATAATAACGTCGGCATCCTCAATGACCTGAAACACATCTTTTGTCGGCGCAACATCCTGCGGCTTCAAAAACAATTTTTCGATCTGAACTCCCGCACGAGGGATCCTTGCCTCACCTTCTGTCACTTTCCCGTCTTTATAACGGGCAACAAGATGAACATTATCCACCGTTGAAGGGATGACTTTTCCGCGGATCGCCAAAACCTTGCTTGTAAGAGCAACCGCCTCGCTGAAATCACGATTGGCAACTTCATAAGAGGCTGTTAAAAACAAATTACCAAAATTATGCCCTTTAAGCTCAGACTTCTCAGGGAAACGATATTGAAAAAGCTCCCCCATCAGCGCCGGAGCGTCTGCCAACGCTACCAAGCAATTACGAATATCCCCGGGGGCTACAATATCAAACTGCTCTCTGAGCCGTCCTGAAGATCCGCCACTATCCGCAACAGTCACAATAGCTGTGATATTAGAAGTATATTCTTTTAACGCCAACAAAAGATTTGAAAGCCCGTGCCCTCCGCCGATCGCCACGATCTTAGGGCCACGTTCCAAAAAACGCCGTTGATAAAGAATATTGACCAGGTCCTGTTCCCTTTTGGGAAGGAACAATGTGATCAGTGAAATGGTGAGCTTAACGATACCCAGAACGATAAAAAGAGTACCGCAAAGAATGATAACAATACCAAAGGCATTAACAAAGGCATACGGACTCGCCGTACAATATGCACCAAGAGCAACGACGCATACCCCGAATAACGATGTCAGGATCCAACGTTTTATTTGTATCCCCGGGTACAGCCATTTTAGGAAGTTTTTTGACATTGCCCTTAACTAAGCTGAGCATCCTCGCGAGAAACAAGTTCAAGGATATCTTTCTTATCCTTAGCTGATCTTAAGCTTTCACGAAAATATTTATCTTTTAGAAGTCTTGAAACCCGAGCAAGCGCCTTGAGATGAGGGCCAGCAGAATCAATAGGAGCAGCCAAGAGAAAGAAAATATGAGCCGGTTCACCGTCGAGAGCATCAAAGTCTATACCCTTGCGGCTGATACCGAGACCTGCCACAAGCTTATCCACGCAATCAGTCTTCCCGTGAGGGATAGCGATCCCCTGACCAATAGCGGTCGATCCCAGGGCTTCACGTGCCATGAGCACATCAATGATCTTAACCTTATGCTTTTTCTCAAAAGCACCAGCCTCGACCATGGAAGCGACCATTTCCTCGATCAGCTCTTTCTTAGTGGTCGCTTTTAAATCCGCAATGACAGCATCTGGACAAAGAAAATCTAAGATCTTCATAAATGTGTACCGCCTCCTGAGCAGTAAAATTTAAAAAGCGGCGGAAGGGGTTCGAACCCTTGACATCGACCTTGGCAAGGTCGCATTCTACCAACTGAATTACCGCCGCATCAAAAACAAAAACATACCACAGAACGAACAAAAAGTTATTTATTCTACCCTAGTCCAACAACATCCGTCAACAGGAAAAACAAATTCCATTCCTCTATTCTCTCGACGTGCCTAAAAATATATGGGCGAGAGAGGACTTGAACCTCCATCCCTTGCGGGACCAGATCCTAAGTCTGGCGCGTCTGCCAATTTCGCCACTCGCCCTTGAAACGATATTGAGAAAAAGAAATGGTGACCCACCCGCGACTCGAACGCGGCACACCAGCCTTAAAAGGGCTGTGCTCTACCAGATGAGCTAGTGGGTCACAAAATATTCAAAGAACAAAAAATCTATAAGAATTACATCGAAAGAAGCTCTTTGCTTTTCTTATCGAGCAAAGAATCAATATCCTTGATGTATTTATCCGTCAGCTTCTGGATCTCTTCCTGGCCTTTAAAACTGTCATCTTCATTAATAGCGCTGTCTTTCTTGAGCTTGGAGATCTTATCATTAGCCTCGCGACGGATAGACCTCATGGAAACGCGACCTTTTTCGGCCATATCCTTAACAACTTTTGCCATCTCTCTGCGGCGCTCTTCAGACAGCATGGGAATAACAAGACGGATGATCTTGCCATCATTATTCGGAGTGATCCCGATCTTGGAACCCAAAATAGCACGTTCGATCTCAGGCAAAGCACTCGGATCCCATGGTTGGATCACTAAACAACTAGCATCAGGTGAAGAAACAGCTGCCATTTGTTTCAATGGTGTCGGCGTTCCGTAATAATCTACATGCAATTCTTCAACCAAAGATGGATGAGCACGACCGGTGCGCACTTCATTAAATTCACGAAAAAGGGACTCTATTGCTTTCTTCATTAAACCATCAGTATGCGTCACAACATCTCTTATACTCATAGTCCACCTCTTTCAAACCACGTTAACTAACAATGGTCCCGATATCTTCACCAAGAACTGCCTTCTTGATATTGCCTTTTTTAGTAAGGTCAAATACCAGAATAGGCAGATTATTATCCATGCACATACTGATCGCTGTTGAATCCATCACTTTCAGATCTTGCTTCAACACATCAATGAACTTGAGCGCGTGATACTTCTTCGCAGTCTTATCTTTCATCGGGTCGGCGGTATAAATACCATCGACCTTCGTCGCCTTCATAATGATATCTGCTTTGATCTCACTTGCCCGAAGGGCCGCTGCAGTATCCGTCGTAAAATATGGATTCCCCGTACCTGCAACAAAGATAACGACTCTCTTTTTATCAAGATGCCGCATCGCCCGACGAACAATATAAGGTTCCGCAACCGCGTGCATTTCAATAGCCGTCATGACCCGTGTGGGAACATCAAGCTGTTCAAGAGCATTCTGCAACGCCAAACCGTTGAGCACGGTCGCCAGCATCCCCATATGATCTGCCACAGAACGATCCAAACCGAACTTCTTTGTCTCAACCCCGCCGCGAAAAATATTTCCGCCGCCAACAACAAGCGCGATCTGAACTCCCATTTCCCATACTTCTTTGATCTGTATGGCAAAACTGACACAAGTATCAGCATCGATACCGTGCTCCCTTTTACCCTGAAGAGCCTCTCCACTTAACTTAAGGAGCACTCTTTTGTATTGAGAAATGTCTTTACCCACTAAGCCCTCGTGATTATACGGCTTATTCGCCGATCTTATAACGGGAAAAACGCCCCACCACAATATTCTCACCGATCTTCGCGATCAATTCATTCAAAAGATCCTGAATGCTCTTAGACGGCTCTTTAACGAAAGGCTGGTCTAACAGGCAATTCGTTTTGGCAAAAACAGCAAGATCCTCACCCGCTAAGATATCAGCGGTAACATCTTCCTTTTTAAGATACTTAGGCGCCATCGCCGCAATATGCATTGCAACATCCTTTGAGAAACGGATAAAATCTTCATTACGCGCCACAAAGTCTGTTTCACAATTCACTTCCAACAGAACGCCGATCTTCGATCCATTATGAATATACGCCTCAATACGGCCTTCTTTCGCCGCACGATCAGCTTTCTTCATCGCCATCTGAAGACCTTTTTCACGAAGCAGTTCTTTTGCTTTATTGATATCACCGCCGGCCTTTTCAAGTGCCTTTTTGCAGTCAATAACACCACAACCCGTAAGTTCTCTTAATTCTTTGATCGTATCGAGAGACATGACTTAAACCCTTTCAACACCAGTTTTCTTTGGCTTCTTTGTATCAACATCACCCAGCTTAGGAACAACAGCCTCATAGACTTCAAGCTCTTCAGCTACGAGCGTTTCTGCGATCACATCAGGAATAACAACATCCGGTGCGGCAGCAGCTGCAGCAGCGTCAGAGACGACCTTAGCGGCCTTAGCTTCGGCACCGGCCAATTCTTTACGTCCTTCAAGAATAGCATCTGTTACAAGCCCCATCACCAAACGAATAGCTTTTACAGCATCATCATTGGACGGGATCGGCATGTTCACAAAATCAGGATCGCTATTTGTATCGATCATCGCGATCACAGGGATATTCAAACGGACAGCTTCTTTAATAGCGATGTCTTCTTTCTTAACGTCAACGACAAAGATCGCATCAGGCTGCTGTGTCATTTCACGAATACCGCCGAGATCATTCAGAAGACGCTCTTTTTCTTTATTCAGCAAAGAGACTTCTTTTTTGGTGAGCTTTGTAAAGGTGCCGTCTTTCTCCATGCGCTCAATGTCCTGGAGCTTACGGATCGACTTTTTGACCGTTTCGAAATTCGTCAAAAGACCACCCATCCAGCGGCTGTTTATATAGAACTGCCCGCAACGCTGAGCTTCTTCACGGACAACATCTTGTGCCTGTTTCTTAGTACCAACAAAAAGAAAACGCCCACCCTTCGCCGAGATATTACGCACAAAATCACGCGCCTTATCCAGACAATCAGCAGTCTTTTCGAGATCAATAATATAGATCCCACCGCGGTCACCAAAAATAAATTTCTTCATCTTCGGATTCCAGCGTCTGGTCTGGTGTCCGAAATGAACCCCGGCTTCAAGCAATTTCTTGATCAATTCTGTGGTCATGATACTACTCCTTTTAGGTTTTGCGTAGCCGTGTGTGCTTCAGAAGTGAAGGCCAGCGCGTTTTCTAACCGAGTTTGCCCCGGCGAGAAAGATCCAGCCATTTCACTTCATTCCACGGCTGTTCTTTCACTATTAATAAACACTTTTAAAAAGTCCGGTTATTATACCCAATGTAGGGGAAAAAGCAAATATTTATTTAAAGAAATACGGCAAAACTGTTCATCATTTTCAGCTTAAACACCCTGCTTCGCGCCCCGATCATCCACTAAATGCTTACATATTAGAAAAAGAAATGTCCGTCTGAGAACACACAAAAAGATAATTCTTTACAGAGGTTCGATTGACTTTTAAAAACCTCTTTGTTATTGTAGACGCATGTCCCAACAACATCCCCATATCATGATCATCTGCGGTGAGCCTTCCGGCGACATGCGAGCAGCATCGCTCGTCAATGCCATAAAGAAACTTTCACCCGGGATCACCTTTTCAGGTATAGGCGGCGCTTGTTGTGAACGAGAAGGCGTTCGTCTCTTCTCTAATATAGACGATCTGGCAGTCATGGGTTTTACTGAAGTCATCAAGAATCTGGCACGCATCAAGCGCGTCTTTAATACAGCTGTCGCTGAAATAACAAAACAAAGACCGGACGCCGTCATCCTTGTTGACTACCCCGGCTTCAATCTTCGTCTGGCAAAAGTATTAAAACAAAAAGGCTTTAAGATCATCTACTACGTCAGCCCTCAGGTATGGGCATGGCAAGAATCCCGGGTCAAACTCATCAAGAAAGTCGTTGACCGGATGATGGTCCTTTTCCCTTTCGAAAAAGAATTCTACGCCAAACGAGGCTACGCTGTTGATTTCGTAGGACATCCTATCGTCGATGAAGTTGCTGCAAACATGAACACGTCAGACTTCTTTAAAAAACTAGGGCTCAACCCTTCTTTAAGAACGATCGGTCTTTTGCCGGGATCCCGGGAAAAAGAGATCATCAATCTTCTTCCCGACATGCTTAATGCTACCAAGCTGATCAAAGAAAAAGCCCCTCAAACACAATTCATCCTCTTACAAGCCAAGAATGTTGATCCATCTATTTTTAACACGATCCTAGCAAGCCATACCACACCAACGATCACGACAACATCTGAATACTATAATGCCCTTAATGCGGTCGATGCCTGTATCGTTGCCTCAGGGACCGCAACACTCGAAACAGGTATCTGCGGCAAGCCCATGGTCGTTGTTTACAGAACATCCTGGCTCACCGAAATGCTCGTACGCTTATTTATCAAGATCCGCTACATATCACTGGTGAATATCGTGGCGGGAAGAAAGCTCGTCGATGAACTTCTTCAGAAAGAAGTGACCCCAAAGAATATTTCTAATGAAATACTTCGCTTCTTAAGCAACCCAACTGTTTACAATAAAATGCAACATGATCTGTTAGACCTCCGCTCCAGTCTTGGCTCATCCGGCGCAAGCCAGCGCGCCGCCCACGTCGTCCTCGATGCATTACCTATCAAACCATAATATAATTTCAGAATACTAAAATTAAGATTCTTTCGTACTAAGGGCGAAGGTTTTGCTGTAACTAGTTGAAGCTGGTGGGG
>DYQZ01000082.1 GCA_020719005.1 Candidatus Omnitrophus sp. | reverse complement strand
CAGCCCCGTCGACAAATGAAATACATTCTTGACCAGCGGAACAAGCGTCACCATGCCGATGAACCCAAGGACAACACTCGGTATGGCCGCCAAAAGCTCAATGCACGCCTTGAGGATCTCCTTGGTCTTCCCCGGCGCGATCTCTGCAATATAAACCGCACACCCAACCCCAATAGGGATAGATATGATCGCGGCTCCGAGGGTCACCATGAGCGACCCCATGATCAGTGGCAGTATCCCTAATTTAGGAGGTTCTGAAATAGGATACCAGCTCTTGCCGAACAGAAAATCAAAAGGGCCTACCATCTTGAAGACGGCAAGCCCTTCCTTGAGAAGAAACAAAAAGATCAGGAGCACGAAAAATATCGCGGCCAGCCCGCACAGCAGGATCAATTTCTCAATAATGAATTCTTTGATCTTCCGCATACGTCCTATTTCACGATCGGTACGAAATCAGTTTTCAACACGATCTCCTGCCCTTCCTTGGAAAGTGCAAAATCAACGAACTTCTTCACTAATCCCTCGGGAGTCCCGTTGGTATAAACAAGAAGCGGCCTTGAGATCGGATATGTTCCGTTCACAACATTCTCGATGGCCGGAACAACATACGCCGCCCCCTCGGTCTTTGCGATATGGACCGCTTTCTGCTTAGAAGAGACATAACCCATGCCGTAATATCCGACAGCGGCAATATTGCTCGCCACTTCATCGGCAATAGCCTGGGACGAGGATAACATCAATGCATTAGCCGCAAACTCCTCCTGTGAAGCAGGATCATTCTTCCTTAAGACATGCTCTTTAAAATAAACGTGTGTTCCTGAATTGACCTCGCGGGATAAAACAACGATTTTCTCATCCGGTCCACCCAACTCTTTCCAATTAGAGATACGGCCCGTGAAGATCCCTGCCAGCTGGTCCAGCGTTAAATTGGTAACGGGATTAGACGGATTAACAACCACCGCCAACCCGTCGAGCCCAACCTTGACCTCATTGGGATTGATACCCTTGACCTTGGCCAAAATGATCTCTTTCTCTTTTATATTCCTTGAGCTCATGGCAATGTCACAACTGCCGCTGATAAGACTGGAAAGCCCTGTACCTGAACCACCACCGGTGACAGCAATAAAGTCACCCGGGTTCAACTCCATGTACTTCTCTGACCAGGCTTGGCCAAGATTGACCATGGTGTCCGAGCCTTTGATCTGGATCGAATTCTTGCCTGACCTGGCAAAAGCTGGTGATGCGATGAGCAAAACCACGAGAATTAAGAATAATTTCTTGAACATACTTATCTCCTTTTTTGAAATAAGTATAGTTTGCTTTCATCAAGAAGAAATGAATTCTATGTTAAATCCATGTAAAATCAGGGAAAACATCTGGTGAACAGAAGAAATGGTCGGGGGATATCTATTGAATATGCGGCGCTTTTCTTATTCTCACAACCGTTCAGGATGATGCCTAACAACTTCAGCCTTAACCATATAGATCACGTCCTCAGCAATATAAGTAGCATGATCACACACGCGCTCTAAATGACGAGCCACGAGGATAAGAGGCACCGCGCGAGGCACAACAGAGCCGTCCTTCACCATATAATCATAGATCAATTCGTTTTGTATACGGTCTTTAAAAAGGTCGGCCTCTTCATCCATCAGGATAACATTCTTAGCCAAGTCGATGTCGCGTGTAATAAATGAATCGATCGCTGTCTTGACCATTTTCTGAGCCACGACTGCCAGTTTAGGAATATCAACAAGCGGCTTTAAAAGCGGCTTGTCGGCAATTTCAAGCACGCGTTCAGCGATATCCACTGCCAGATCAGCCACCCGCTCCAGTTCACCGTTCAACCGCATACCGGTCATAATAAAACGCAAGTCCCCGGCCGTGGGTTGATGACGCGCAATAAGATCCAGACACTTTTCGTCGATAACAAGCTCAAGAGCGTCGATCTCTGCGTCCCGATCAATAACAGACAACGCCATCGGCATATCACGATCCTGAAGAGCCGTGATAACCCTGGCGATCAGCTCTTCGACCAAAGTGTCCATCTTTAGGATCTCGTCGTTCAGCTCCTGCAACTCTTCCTGAAAATGCTTGCTCATAATCCCCCCTGATATTATCCGAATCTGCCCGTAATATAATCTTCTGTTCTCTTGTCTTTTGGTGCTTTGAAAATAAGGTCTGTCCGATCAAACTCGATCAACTCTCCCATTAAAAAGAAACCCGTATAATCAGAGACCCTCGCCGCCTGCTGCATATTATGTGTAACGATCACAATCGTGTACTCTTTTTCGAGCTCAAGGATCAACTCTTCAATCTTCTTCGTCGAGATCGGATCAAGGCTGGCACACGGCTCGTCAAACAGGATGACCTCCGGCTCGATCGCCAGGCAACGGGCAATGCAAAGGCGCTGTTGCTGTCCGCCTGATAACCGCAACGCGCTGTCATGCAATCGCTCCTTGACCTCTTCCCACAGCGCAGCCTTCTTTAAAGAATCAACAACACGCTCTTCGATCTGCATCTTGTTCTTTATACCATTGATCTCTAATCCATAAGCAATATTCTCATAAATACTCTTGGGAAAGGGATTTGGTTTCTGGAATACCATGCCGACCTTTTTACGCAGGTCAACGGGATCTACATCAGGCGCAACAATATCTTTGCCGTCCAAAAGGATCCTGCCGGTCAGTCTGGCATTCGGCACGATCTCGTGCATACGATTCAACAGACGAATGAACGTAGATTTTCCACAACCTGATGGCCCGATGATAGCGGTCACTGCATTATTCGCCATCTCCAGGTTGATCCCTTTCAGGACATGATGGGTGCCATAATAAAAATTTACATCTTCCGCCTTCATCCTGACTTTATTGTCCATGAGAGATCCCTTTTTTTCTCAAATGATAGCGCGCAATAACTGCCACCAGATTCATTGTAAAGATCAAAACAACTAAGACCAACGCCGTGCCATAAGCAATCGGACGGACCAGAGCAATATTATGGTGCTGAGTCGACATAATATAAAGGTGGTATGGCAACGCCATGAACTGACTGAATACCGAGTTAGGGATATCCGGTAAAAAGAAAGCTGCTCCGGTAAAAAGGATCGGCGCCGTCTCCCCTGCCGCACGAGAAAGTCCGAGGATAGTTCCCGTTAACATACCCGGAATTGCATACGGCAGAACATTGGTCCAGATCGCCTGCCACTTGGTTGCCCCCAACGCCAGCGAACCTTCACGATAAGCCCGCGGCACAGTCTTCAATGCTTCTTCACTCGCCGTGATCGTAAGTGGTAGTGTCATCAAACCCAACGTGCATCCGGCGGCAAGAATGGATGTTCCAAAATGACACATCTCAACGAACAAAGATACGCCAAAAAGACCATAGACGATCGACGGGACGCCGGAGAGGTTTCGGATAGACATCCGGATGAACCGTGTTAATCCATTATCTTTGGCGTATTCATTAAGAAAAATAGCACACCCCACCCCGAGTGGTATCGAAAGAAGTGCCGTTATCACCGTAACAAAGAACGTCCCAGCGATCGCCGGAAAGATGCCGCCTTTGGTCATGCCGTCCACTGGGGGCTTGGTCAAAAAATCCCAGGAAATAACCCCTATCCCCTTAGTAATAATGTCATAGAACACAACGATCAGGACGAGCGCCACGCAGATCATGCACACACGCAGGATCGAAAACCCTAAAACCTCTGCCACTTTTGAAGGCCTGATCTTCATCCCTGCACCCGCGTATGTTTATGAAAGAAAATGTCTGAAACAAAATTAATGATAAATGTGATCACAAACAGCATTAACCCGACGGCGAAGAGCATATGAAAATGGGTCGTAAAGTAAGCAACCTCGCCGAGCTCAATAGCAATGGTGGATGTCATTGTCTTAACTGGACCGAGAAAACTTTTTGGGAAAGCCGCGGCATTTCCCGTGGCCATCAAGACGGTCATGGTTTCTCCGATAGCCCGCCCCATCCCCAGCATACACGCCGCCAGGATACCTGACGCCGCCGCCGGGACCTTCACCTTAACAACGGTCTGCCATTTATTGGCGCCCAGCGCCAGCGAGGCATCGCGCAAGGAGTAGGGCACCGCCGTGATGACGTCATCGGAAAGCGAGGAGATGAACGGAATGATCATGATGCCCATCACCAGACCGGCGGCGAGCGCGCTCTCCGAAGAGGCGGTCAGGCCGAGCAGGCCGCCGAATTCGACGATCAGGGGCGCGACGGTCAGCGCGGCGAAGAACCCGTAGACCACGGTCGGTATGCCGGCGAGGATCTCCA
>DYQZ01000029.1 GCA_020719005.1 Candidatus Omnitrophus sp. | reverse complement strand
CCAATGGTTCTTCATCAAACACGTCAAGCGCTGCACCGGCGATACGCTTGGTCTCAAGAGCCTTGGCCAACGCCGCTTCATTGATGATCCCGCCGCGTGCGCAATTAATGAGGCGCACGGATTTTTTCATCATCTCAATTTGTTTCTCACCGATCATCCCGCTCGTTTCATCGGTCTTCGGGACATGAATGGTGATAAAATCAGAATTCTTGATAAGGTCTTCCAGCGTCGAGACAGTGATGCCACGCTTGGCTGCCATTTCCGCAGACAAGAACGGATCATACGCCTTGATGGTCATCCCGAACCCTTGAGCAAATTTGGCAACAGTTGAACCGATACGACCCAAACCAATGACACCAAGTGTCTTGCCGTAAAGCTCTACACCCTGGAATTTATTACGCTCCCATTTCCCTGCCTTCATCGAACCGTGAGCCTGAGGAATATTTCGTGCTAGTGCCATGATAAGGCTGAACGCGTGCTCTGCGGTTGAGGTCGTGTTCCCGCCGGGGGTATTCATCGCAATGATCCCCTTTTTGGTCGCGGCTTTCAAGTCCACATTGTCAAGACCCACACCGGCGCGGCCAATGACCTTTAGCTTTGAGGCAACAGCAATAACATCTTCACTCACCTGTGTGCCGCTACGGACAATAAGCGCATCATAATCACCAATGATCGCCTTCAGGCTGTCAGATTTAAGGTCGTATTTGCAATCAACCTCAAACACATCACCTTCTTTTAAGATGCTTACGCCTTCCTCGGCGAGTTTATCACTGATCAAGATCTTCAATTTGCTCATCTTAAAAACCTTCCTCTTTAGAAGCGGTTATGCACCATCAGGCGCCAGCTTCATCAATTTAATTGTTTAACACCTTCTGTGCCGCTGCCAAACTGGCACCAAGCTCGAATGAGTGTCCTGCTTCCTTTAAGACTTTCTCAAGACAGGAAAAACCAGTCAGGATATCATACTCATCCACAGCGCCCATATGCGCGATACGGATGATCTTACCTTCAAGTTCGCCCTGGCCTCCGGCCAATGTGATCCCATGAACATCGCGCATGGTCTTAACGATCTTCTTAGGGTTCACAGCATCGGGAAGAAGGATCGCCGTAAGACCTCTGGAACGATACTGAGGTTGTGCATATACCTTAAGGCCTATCGCCTCCGCCGCAGCCCAAACGGCTTTAGCCATCTTCAAATAATAGGCCTGTTTCTTATCAAGTCCTTCGACCAGAAGCATCTTGATCGCTTCATTGAGTGCAATAATAATATTGATCGCGGGCGTGAAAGGCGTATCTGTATCAGCCAACGCCTTGCGCGACTTACGCAGGTCAAAATAAAAACGGATATTCGTCGAAGCATCGATCATCTTGATCGCCTTGGCACTCACAGCAACAACGCCAACACCGGGCGGCAACATGAGCCCCTTATGTGAACCGGAACAAACAACGTCAACACCCCATGCGTCCATCATCATCGGTTCAGTGCCCAAAGCGCTTACAGCATCGACCACAAGCGCGGTCGGTGTGTTCTTTACAACAGCACCAATGCCTTCCATATCAGGTGTAGCGGATGTGGATGTTTCGCACTGTGTCAAAAAGATCGCTTTAGCATCAGGATGCTGAACCAGCGCAGCCTTTACCTCTTCGGGTGTGATCGTCCGGCCCCAGTCGATCTTGAGCGTCACAGCGTTCAACTTATAGGCTTTAGCCAAAGATGCCCAGCGCTCGCCGAACTTCCCATACTCGACTGTGATGACCTTATCGCCAGGAGATGCTAAATTCGCAACAGCTGCCTCCATGGCTCCTGTGCCTGAGGATGCCAAAAGATAGACATCACTCGTCGTATTGATGATCTTCCCCAACCCCTCGGTCACCTCTTTAAGGATCTGCTGAAATTGAGGAGTACGGTGATGAATGATCGGCTTGCCTAAGATCTCACAAAGTTCAACAGGGACTTTTGAAGGGCCAGGAGTGAGTAATAAATTCTTTTTCATATATGCTTATCCGTTCTTCTTAAAAGTTATTTTACTTTTACTGGTAATGACGCAATGACCTCATCAACGAGCCCATAGTCCTTGGCTTCCTGAGAGGACATAAAGAAATCGCGGTCTGAATCTTTTAATACTTTCTCAAGTGGCTGATTCGTATGCTTTGCAATAATGGCAGAGAGATTTTGCTTCATCCGAAGGATCTCCTGTGCCTGGATCGTGATATCACTCGCCGTTCCTTCAGCACCACCTGATGGCTGATGGATCATGATACGCGCATTAGGTAACGCAAACCGTTTCCCCGTCGCGCCTGCAGTCAACAAAAGAGCCCCCATGCTCGCCGCCTGCCCCATGCAATACGTACACACCTTAGGCTTGACGAACTGCATCGTGTCATAGATCGCCATCCCTGAGGTAACTGACCCCCCCGGAGAATTAATGTAGAGACTGATATCCTTATCCGGATCTTCCGACTGAAGGAATAATAACTGAGCCACAACGAGATTGGCCACCACATCATCAATAGCGGTCCCCAGAAAAATAATGCGATCTTTCAAAAGGCGCGAAAAAATATCATACGCGCGTTCTGACTGCCCTGAGCTCTCTACGACCATAGGAACAAGATTGGCTCTGATCATTATTTTGTTTCCTCCCATTTGGCTTCCTTGAATAAGAATTCCATCACACGCGCGGCAATAGTTTCATTCTTCCCTTCACCGGCGATAATATTCTCGATCTCCGCGATCTTCTGCAAGATGAGGAACAGCTTTACGTCTTTCTCAGCCGCCGCATCGATCTCTTTCTTGGATTCCTCAATACGCTTCTTTATATCCTCATCTTTGACACCGTGCTGTTTGAGGCGCCCATAAAAATCCTGCATCCGCCCATCGATCTGACGCTCAACAAGTGACTGAGGAACATCAAGTTTAGCCTTCTTTAAAAGCTCATCGATCAACTGATTCTCGGACTCAGAACGATTTTGACGCTCCTTATCAAACTCCATATTACGCTTGATCGCTTTTTTAAAATCTTCCAACCCAGGAAAACCAAGCCCTTTGGCGAACGCATCATCAAGCTCGGCTTTTTCATCAAGCCCGCGGCTTTTCTTAAAGAAGCCAAGCGTCTTATCCAATTCCTCATCCGTGATCTCGGAAGCCTTCTTGGTAAGCTTAAGCCCCTTATAATCCTTCACTTCAACTTCAGGGCGAAGGTCAATGGTGGCACGAAATTTCAATACACCGTCTGTCAAATCGACCTGATCAATGGCCGGAAAATCAATAGGATCAAGCTTCTCATTCTTAACCCCCTCCTGATAGACTTCAGGGATAAGATGCTTGAGCATTTCTTCACGCGCCGTCTTCTCATGCGTGCGCACAACAACATTCTTGGGAGCTTTCCCCGGACGGAACCCAGGTATCTTGGCATGTTTTGCGATCTGACCAAATACTTCATCAAGATTCTTGGTCACGCGCTCCTGAGGGATCTCAAAATGCATTTCACGTCTTAAGGCATTGATCTTCTTAACAGATACTTTCATGAACTACTGCTCCTTTATGTTTGAACAAGATCCCGCAATTTCTAAACAACACACATAAAGCCGGGATGCTTTACATGGTGAATTTTTCCCCAAGATAAACTTTTCTGGCCTTTGGATCATTAATAAGGACATCCGCGGTGCCTGAGATCATAATGCTACCTTCCGCCACCAGATAGGCTCTGTCGACGATAGAAAGGGTTTCACGGACATTATGGTCGGTTAATAATATACCCAAACCGCGTTTTTTCAAGTCTTTGATGATCTCTTGTGCTTCCGCCACCACAATAGGGTCAATGCCTGAGAACGGCTCGTCGAGAAGAAGGAAAGACGGATTTGTCACCAGGGCACGTGTGATCTCCAAACGACGACGTTCACCGCCAGAAAGTGTGTACGCCTTGCTCCTTGCCAAATGTGAAATGTTCAATTCCTCCAACAACGACTCCAGACGGCGTTTGCGTTCTTGCGGCCCGATATCCAGCGTCTCAAGGACAGCCATGATATTTTCCTCGACCGTGAGCTTACGAAAGATCGACGGTTCCTGCGCCAAATACCCCATTCCAAGCCGGCAACGCTCATGGATCGGTTTGACCGTAATATCTTCCTGATCAAAGAATATCTGCCCACCATCGGGCTTAACGATCCCAACGGCCATATAAAAACTCGTCGTTTTTCCTGCCCCGTTAGGCCCAAGAAGTCCAACGATCTCAGAGCGCCCCACAGAAAGACTCAGGCCATTGACCACACGACGGCCATTATAAATTTTGACAAGATCTTTTACTTCCAGCAAATCCATGTTGATCTCCCTAAAATTTGAATACCGCGGACGTATCACTATCTTTAGCGTCAATGATCAGCTTCGGACGACCTTTGAGTAACGTGCGCTGTTCATCCGCTTTATAGACCAGCGAGTCGGAATGCGTCACATTATTATCCTGATGGACCTCAACATTACCTGTGCATACCAGCTCTTTGAGCTTTTTGGTCTTTTCATCAAACAAGACTTCCATCCGATCGGCCTTAAGCAAACGCTTCGTTGAAAGTTCCACCGCCACGACATTATCCGTAAATATTGCCTTTTGCGTCGCCTGATCGATCTCCATTGGACCATCGGAAGTGATCTGAATACGATTCTCTTTCTTCTTATCCTTGCTTTCCGCCCGGATATCCGCAGTCACGTCGCTTTCAAGCTTTGCTGCCTTTAAACCAGGATGCGCCTCCATCCCCTGACCCTTGATCTTCATGGTATCATCTTCGAGAGTAACAACATCCTGGGTACGGACAATATCTTCTCCCCTGTTCCAATCAAGGGTCTCTGTCTTCATTTGAGCGCCGCTCTCCGTCGTGATCACCACATCATTTTCAAGATGAACATTGCCCGTAGTTCGATTGATCTGCCCATTTTGAGCTGTCAAATTTGTGTTTTGATCCCCATAACTATTGGCATCGACCTTGGTGACATTTACTTTATTGCCAACAATATCAGCAGTCTCTCCCTTGATATCCCAGGATTTCTTCCCCGCGTCAGAATAGCCGACCAGATTAAGCCCTTCGATCTGCTGAGGCAAAGCCGAGGCATCTGACGGTTCTTCTTTGAGAACAGGAACTTCTTTGACCACCGGCACTTCTTTCACTACCGGCTGTTCTTTTGCTATCGGCTCCTCTTTCTTTACTACAGGAGTTTCTTCTATTGCCTGTTCTTCCTTTTGTTCCATGATCTTGCTATCAAGGGCGGCAACATCATATTCAACAGGCTCATCTTTCTTATCGATAGCCTTTTCCATCTCAACAAGCTTCTCCTCTTCCACCAACAAAGGCTCACCGATCGGCGGAGGATAACCATTTACAGGGTCATACTTGTTCGCACTGAACGCAGACAGCCCCGGACAAAAAAGGCTCGCCACACATAAAAAAAGGATCAAAAAACGTTTCACTCAACTTTCCATTTCTGTTGCGTCTTCAGGATCTTCTCAACGATCTCACGCACTGCACCCCGCCCGCCTTTACGCTTTGCCACATAATCCGCAACCCGTTTTACTTCCGACGCCGCATTCTGAGGGACCGCCGCAAAACCAACACGCGATAAAATAGCATGATCCGGTAGATCATCCCCGATAAAACAAACCTCTTCATCCGTGACCTGAAAAGTTTTTAGCATTTTCTCATACGCACTGATTTTGGGATACGCATCAAGATACACCTCATCGATCTTAAGATCCTTCGTGCGCGCCTTAACGGCCGCACAACCGCGCGCCGAGATCACCGCGGTCTTAAGTCCCTCTTTACGCGCGCGCGACACCGCATAACCATCCTGCACATCAAAAAATTTCAGTTCCTGTCCATTGCCATCATAAACAATACGACCGTCGGTCAAAACTCCGTCGACGTCCATGGCAATGACCTTGATCTTCTTTATTTTCTTCAAGATCGTCATCTCGCCAGCCCTGCCTTCAACAGATCCTGCACGTCAAGCAACCCCGCCAGAGCACCTTTGTCATCCACCACAGGCAATTCATCGACTTTCTTCTGCATCAAAAGGTCGAACGCTTCTGTCGCCAAACGATCTTTATTGATCGTCATCGGCCCTTTGGTCATCACGTCTTTCACAGGCCTTGAAAGGATATTCGCATCCTCTTCAATATGACGACGAAGGTCGCCATCCGTAAAAAGGCCGACAAATTTCTTTTTACGATCGATCACGCACGCAGAACCGCAGCGGGCGGCCGTGATCGCAAATAACACATCCTTCACTTGCATGGTCTCAGGAACTTTGGCAAATTGAGACCCCTTACGCATGACATCTTCGACCTTCAACAACAAACGACGTCCAAGATTTCCGCCGGGATGAAAGAATGCAAAATCCTCGGACTTAAAATTCTTACGGTCAATAAGACAGGCCGCTAGAGCATCCCCCATGGCCAACGTCACGGTCGTTGATGCCATCGGAGCCAGCCCTAAAGGACAGCCCTCTTTTTTCACACCAGTGTCGAGCACTAGATCACAATATTTCGCTAAAGGCGACTTGATGCCGCCGGTCATCGCGATCGTCTTACAACCGATCTTTTTAAGGAGCGGGAGAAGCCTCACCGTCTCTTCGGTCTCACCGCTTGAAGAGATGAGGATCACCACATCATCACGCGTTACCTGACCCAAGTCCCCGTGCACCGCTTCAGCGCTATGCATAAAAATACTTGGAGTCCCCGTCGATGAAAGCGTTGCCGAGATCTTGTGTCCAATGATCCCGGTCTTTCCCATGCCAGCCACAACGACCCGTCCTTTGCATTTGGCAATAACGTCGACAGCCTTCGTGAAATTCTCATTCAAATTTCTCACGAGAACCTTGAGCGCGTCGCTTTCGATCGTGATCACTTCTTTGGCTCTTTTTAAGACCATAACATCAACCCTTCAATTTCTTGACGATCCGGTCGATCTGGACCATCTCTCTAAGGAGCGGTTCTAATTTGTTGATCGCGATCATATTCGGGCCATCGGACAGCGACTTCGACGGATCTGTGTGCGTTTCCATGAACACGGCGTCCACCCCTGCCGCCACTCCTGCGCGCGCCAATAAAGGAATAAATTCACTGCGTCCACCCGTCTTGTCCCCAAGCCCGCCGGGCTGCTGAACGCTGTGCGTCACGTCGAACACTACCGGATACCCCAATTCACGCATGATCTGGAATGACGTAAAATCCGTCACCAGATTATTGTATCCAAAACTCGCACCACGCTCGGTGAGCATGATCTTCTTATTTCCCGTGCTCTCCAACTTCTTGACGAGCGCCTTCATATCCCATGGAGCAAGGAACTGCCCTTTTTTAACATTCACGACTTTCCCCGTATTTGCCGCCGCGATCAACAGGTCCGTCTGACGACACAAGAACGCAGGGATCTGGATAATATCAAGAACTTTGGCCGCAACTGTGACCTGAGATATCTCATGAACATCGCTAACGACAGGAACACCGAAACGCTCTTTCACTTCGCGCAGGATATCAAGCCCCTCCATCATCCCAGGGCCGCGGAAAGAATTTACAGATGTACGGTTCGCTTTGTCAAAACTTGCCTTGAACACATAAGGGATCTTGAGTTTTTTAGCAAGCTTGACCAGCGAGGACGCCATGCTGATCGTGGACTTTCTCTCCTCGATCACACAAGGGCCAGCGATCAACACGAACGGTGCATTCCCACCGCACTTCACATTCCCGATCTTGACGATATTCGTTTTCATGCCAGTCCATTGCTTTTTAAATACTGTTCTACTCTTTTTACGTCATCAGGCGTATCGACCCCGATCGCGTTCATGTGTGTTTCAACGGTCTTGATCTTACAGCCAGCCTCGAGCACTCGTAATTGTTCCAAACACTCTTCACTCTCCAAAAACGACTTCGGCCACGTGCAATACTTAAATAAAAACTCCCGACGATACGCGTAAATCCCCAGATGCTTGAAATATTTTGTTACATCCGTCCCCGCGGCATCATCGCGCTTGAACGGGATCGACGCACGGGAAAAATACAACGCACAATGATCATGATCAATAACAACTTTGACCACATTCGGGTTATTAAATTCCTCGACCGTCGCGCAACGCTTGATGACCGTCGCCATCACGCAGGATGTATCCGCGCGAAGCGCCTTCACCAGTTCATCAATAAGAAGCGGGTCGATCAACGGCTCATCCGCCTGAATATTCACCACAATATCCGCATCGATATTCGCCACAGCCTCGGCCACACGATCAGAGCCCGACGGATGATCCTTGCGGGTCATCACTGCCGTCGCACCAAAAGAAAGAGCCTTCTCCATCACATGGGGCTCATCGCACGCAATAATGACCGCTGAAAGTTCTTTGGACTGTTTGACCCTCTCCCAAACACGCTGCAACATGGGTTTGCCGTAAAGGTCAACCAGCACCTTTCCAGGCAAACGTGTTGATGCCCACCGGGCAGGAAGAACTCCAATCGCTTTCATATCAGACCTTGACTTTCATCGCTGCAATAAGCTCATCGGGCGTCACACACGCCGCGCCCATCTTAGCGACAACAATGCCCGCCGCATGGTTCGCAATATCCGCCGCAAGCTTTTTATCAGCACCCGCCGCCAAGCACAAAGCAAAAACAGCAATGACCGTATCTCCCGCACCCGACACATCGAACACCTCTTGCGCTCTCGTTGGAAGATGGAATGGTTCTTTTCCTTCTTCAAAAAGACACATGCCGCCTTCTCCGAGCGTCACCAGGAGCGAATCAATACCAAGATACGTCAAAAGCCCCTTACCAGCAGCTTTAACAGCATCAAGAGAATCCAAACGTGTCGCCATAATGCCGAACGTCTTTCGGGTTTCAGGTTCCAGGCTCTTTAAAGCTGTTTCCATTTCCTTGCGATTCGGGGTAATGGAGGCAACATGCCCATAGAATTTCAAATGCTCCACCTTGGGATCTACAACGACAGGAATGCCGGCTTTCTTTGCCATCCGCGTAATATCTTCGACCAGAGGAGCCTGAATGACCCCTTTGCCGTAATCCGACAAAATAACTGCATCGAACTGAGAAAAATGCTTGTGAATAAAAGGTGCTACTTTTTCATCGTAAAAAAGACCGTCGGAATCATCAACGACCTGCTCCCGGTCAACACGCACGACCTGCTGATGCTGGGCAATGATGCGGGTCTTAAGGATCGTATGAAGCCTTGGATCGACCATAACACCGGTAGTACGGATCCCTCGTTCTTCGAGGACTTTCTTCAGGATCTCGCCTTCCGTGTCTTTCCCGATACGCCCGACCACGGTCACTTTTGCACCTAAACTGCTCAAATTATTAGCAACATTCGAGGCTCCTCCTGGTGTAAAGAATGCATCTTCCTGCACCACAACAGGCACTGGCGCTTCAGGAGAAATACGGCTGACACTGCCCTTGATGTATTCATCAAGCATCAGGTCACCCACCACCAGCACATGGCGGTTTTTCAGGTCTTCCAGGACTGTTTTGTATTTATTCATATTATATATTCAAATGTTTTAAGGGATAAAAAGAAGGACTCATGGTAACACAGTTCAAAAGGAGTGTCAAACAAGATGGGTGCTAAGGAAAATCTACGCAATTATTACGGGATCAGGACCTTAAAAACAAGTTTTTTTACCTTAGAAGGTGTTTTGGCATAATGACAACAGGGACGATGAGCCTCTCCCTTAAAAAACACAACGGCATACCCTGCAGGAACAACAATATCCGAAACAAAGATTTCTGCAGTAAAAAACTCGATATCCTTTGCGGCATCATAAGGCGTAACGGTTTTTAGGGCGGACGCTGGCGCGAATTGCATGCGCTCTACCCCTTCAGCCACGTATTGGACATCAGCATAAACACGATGTGCCTCAAAACGAGCACTGTCCGCATCCCTTGTCATGAACGAAGATGGGCGGACAAAAAGATCGCGGCCTTTAAGCTCAACCTCTTCCGGCACAACATCAGTCCATTTGAAACCGGAAATACATGCTTCGATCTGGGCGGCATAAGGGATGCCGATCTTCTGCAGATCATTTCGATGAATAAAGATCATATTAAACCCCGCTTATCTGTTTTATTCGGCGACCCCTCGTCGCGTGGTTCGACAAGCTCACCACAGGTTACCTCTCGGGATGACGAGGGACCAATAACGAACGCAAGATCGGATAGTTCCTCTCCGAGGAAAGAATGTAATATTCTTTGAACCGCCAGGGAGAACCTTCTTTTTCAAAAAGAGAAACATCGATCTTCTCAAGAGGCTCGCCTGTTGAAAAAGACCGCATCTTAAGGCCGGCTTTCTCAAAGATCGGCCAGGCACCGGCCATATCCCATAAATGCACGCGTGATAATGAACCGCAACCTCGTCCGATAATAGGCCAGCAGAATTCACATACAGCGGCGGCAAAGACCATGATATGACAATGTTTCTGAACCCAATTAAAACGTGAAAATGTCTCATCGGTCACAATAAAGACGGAACGATCTGAGATCTCTTCATCGATCGGCAATATTTTTATTGAAACCTCGTCTTTGGTGAACGGATCTTTCACAAAAAAAGCATCCTGACCATCACAATAAAAGAGTTCAGCCAACGACGGAAAATAAACCACACCCATCCATGGCTTTAGATCTTTAAGAAGACCGATCGAGACCCCATACTGCGGCATACGATTAGCATAAGCGCGGGTCCCGTCGATCGGATCGATCGACCACAAGAACTTAGTCTTCTCTAAAAGCGGCTGATCCAGGAATTTTATCTTGTCTTTGTCTTCCTCATCGACGAGAATATGCTCTTTTGTTGCCAGAAGTCGTGCGAGACGCTCATGTGCTAAAAGAGAAACCCGACGGTCTGCCTCGGTGATCACCGAATGATCGGGTTTTAACGAGGGAGAGCTTTGATCAATGAACTCAAGGGCGATCTTACCTGCATCCTTTACTAAAAGCAGCATTATATCGAGATATTCTTTCACCTAGATCCTCTCTGTTACTTTAAGCGGCACCCAGCCGATCTTATTGTCTGAACGCTGAACTTTTTGCCAACCGTCTTTTTCTTTGAGGATCTTCACCTCAGCACCTTCTGATAATTTAAAATAAACAGTTGCCTGAGCTGAGGGCTCAAAACGAGCTTCTGCTACTGATACGCAAACTGCGCGCGAAGAGTTCTCAGCCATCTTCATAATACAGCCCATCAAAAAGAAAACCCAGCATAAGCCTAAAACAAAGCCACCCAGCATCACACGACGGGATCTGAACCTCATGTAATACCCGACGAGAACATACGCCCCCCCGCATGCAAAAAAGAAAAACGCCAGCCACTTAAGCTCTCCGGCAGAAAGATGGTCGGTGAGCAACATCATTGAAAAACACGACGACTTTGGAACAAATTTTCCGTTAGAGACCATGACACGCGTGAATCCCAGATTCGCCCGAATATCCGCATCCCTGGGGGCAAGATCACGGGCGCGTATATAATTCAGGACGGCTTTCCCCGTCTTGCCAGACTTAAAATAACTGTTCGCCAAATTGTAATAAACGGCAGGGCTTTCAACGCCCTTTGAAAGGATAGCTTCCCCTGCCTGCACGGCCTCGTCATACTTTGCGCTGCGATAAGCGTCTGTTGCCTGAAGAAAAAGTGTTTCCGCCTCTTTCACATCTTGCGACGCTGAAACAGGGATCACCCCCATCAAAATAAGAAATGCAAGGAGAAAGAACTTTCTCACACACACCGCCTTTCAATATCATTGATCACGTCATTCAGGTCTGTGATCATCCTACCCGACTCTTCGCTCGACAAACTGACTGAGGCAAAACACGCCGCATTACAGGTGTCCATGACCCTGATCATTCTTTCCATCGTCGGCAAAGATATCTGCTGCTCAGCTAAGAGTTCTTTCATGTTCCCAGTAGCAATAGCCCCGGGTGGAAGATCAAAAACATCTGCCAGAAAAACATCGAGTATCCGACGGGATTCGCCTGCCATTGACTTGCTATTACCAACATATGCCGTAAGAGCCTTCATCCCTTTACGAGCCTCCTGACGAGCTCTAATCCGACGCGCAAAAGGACCGTCCGATTCAAGACGAAACTGATGACGACGGAAAGCAAAAAGACCTCCCCATATATTCAAATACAAGATCACCGCTAACAAAAAAAGCCACGGACCTGACCACAGATCCCCTTTAACATGAAGAACCCCTGGTTGATCCTTGATAAAAACAATATCCCGTCCGAAACGCTCAGCACCGTTCCCGCCTTCAGACGAAAAACCAACGGCTTTAAATTCCTGTCCCGGAGGCGGATCCTCTACTTTGATCGAAAAAGGCCCACGCAACACAGTTTCATATTGACCTTTGGAAGGATCAAAATAATTGAAAGATATCGCCGGAACTTCCTTCAGCGTTGAACCCGACGGGATCAAGACCTGCTCAAAGACCAACGAGCCATCTTCATTATTCTTGATCTGAGGATCATAAGCCTTAAAGCCATCCGGTTTGTATGGGGGGATCTGGGCATTCTTCAGATCCCCGCCGCCCTTCACGGTCATACGGACCGTCACAGGGTCCCCGGCCTTAACTTCTTTAGGAGACACTTCTACTGCAACATCAAATTGACCGATCGCGCCAGAGAAGAAAGACGGACGCCCTACTTCAGGGAGAGCTCTCACATTAAGCACAAAAGGTTCTGCTGAAACACGCACGCCCCGTTTTTGATACCCTCCGAAGAAGCCGCGAAAGAAGTCATTGCCAAACACACCGGAAGGATCATCTACCTGCTCCATCTTGACAGGAATGGCCGCTTCAATGATAGAGGGTCCAAGAACAACATCCCCATCCCTCGTCGGAACAACTCCTGTTAGAAATTCGATCACCTGAAAAACAACGCCTCCCACATTCTCCTGATAACGTTTAGGCTGAGCAAACCCCAATGCCATAAAACCATCACCCGTTATCGCGGGAAAAGAAATATCCCGAAGGTCGGCATCATTCACATACAGTTTGATCACCACAGGAAGAGTTTCACCCATGTAGACATCACGACGAGGAGAGACCATGATCATCTTGATCTTGCCTGAAATATCCGCCTCTGCATTCTTTGCACCATCAACAGCAGCCCCCGCTGGCCCGACTTCAATGAGCACGGTCTCGGTGCGATAAGTCGCCCCTTTGATCTGAACTTCTACCGGCGGAATGACCCATTTCCCCTCTTTGACAGGAACCATTTGATAATTGAAAGACTTCTTCGCTGTATATTGATTATTGACCACTGACACCTGTGAAGATGGGCCAATATACCTGGATTCAAATCCTTCGATCGTAGGCAATGGAACGACAGCGATATCCTGTGTTCCATGCACCGTCAATGACAAACGGAACGGGACGCCGAGTGCGACTTTGCTTGCACTCACCGAAGCTTCAAATGAAATATCGTCTGCCAAAAGGGTTCCGGAAAAAAGAATGATCGCAGCAAAAAGAACACACGGACATAATGTTCTTGAAATTATTTTCTTCATAAGATATTTCCTATCATTACCAATCCTTATCAGGAACACTTTCCCGCCCGGAGCGCTGAATAAAATTCAACATCCCCTTTGGTTCTTCATTGCGTGAGAACGCCTCAAGCATCCGCTTCGCCTCTTCCTGGGACATTTTTCCCTCTACACCAGCAGAGGTTGTCTTTTCTTTTTCATCCGTTGACGAAGAGGACTTTTCTTTATCCCCGCCATTATCTTTTTGATCGCCCTCTTGGGCTTTCTGTTCTTCATCAGCAGAAGACTTCTGTTGATCCTGTCCGCTCTGTTGATCCTGCTTATTTTGCTGACTTTGCTGTTGTTGATCTTGGTTGTTTTGCTGGTCCTGTTTATTCTGCTGATCCTGCTTACTTTGCTGGTCTTGTTTGTTTTGCTGATCCTGACCATTCTGCTGCTGTTGCTTTTTTTGCTGCTGTTGTTGCTTCTTTTGTTGAAGCCGCTGCAATTCTTTTGCCACGAACGCCTTGTTCTCACCAGCTTGTTTATCTTTAGGACGTACGGTCAATGTCTTATCATATTCCAGGATCGCGTTTATTAACATCTCGATCGAACGCTGTATGTCCTGATCCTCTTTTGCGACCCCTGCTTTATAAAGTGCATTACCAAGATCATAATGAGCATCAAGACGCAACGCCTCATCATCCATCAACACGCTTTTCTGAAATGCATCAACGGCCTGCTGATAATCACCTTTTTTATAATAAGCAGTACCAATATCATACTGAACAAGCGGCTCAGATGGGTTTTTCGCCAATGCTTTTTCATACACTTTCAGCGACTCATCATATTTCTCCTGCTGAAAAAGACTATTCCCCCGACGAACATCACCCGCACCAGGATCCCCCAAAAAAGACCAAGAAGCTTCTGCCGGCGATCCCCATGATAGAAAAATCATCAAAAGAACAGCCCCCAAGATCTTGGAAACAACCTGTTCGGTTCGTCTTACTGTCAGGAGCGTCTCAATAAGAAGCAGCAACAGTGCCACTGCCAACGGCCACTGGAATCTGTCATAAGCCCTGCGATCAACACGGCTTTCTATTTCCCGCCGTTCCAGACCAGCGAGATCATGATCATACAAATAATCCAGGCCGAATTCAGTACCGCTGGCATGAACATACGTTCCACCGGAAGCCTCTGCAATATCAGCAAGCATTTTCTCATTCAAGCGGGACTTGATAACATTCCCGTCCTTATCTTTTACAAAGTCACTACCGCCCTCTTCATTGATGACCCGTATCAATTCCCCCTCTGCTGTGCCAACACCGATCGTATAGATACGGATCTTTTTCTCTGCCGCGATCCTTGCCCAGGACAAAGGATCCCCTTCCCAGTTCTCACCGTCTGTAATGATCACGATCACTTTATATCTTGAAGGAACATCCGCGTATCCCCGCAAAGCTTCTTGCAGGGCCCGATCGATATTCGTTCCGCCTAAGGGCATCATATCTGATGAAACACCGTTAAGCGCCAATGCGAACCCTTCACGGTCCGCAGTTAAAGGGCATGTCAAGAAAGCATCCCCGGCAAACGTCACAAGCCCAACGCGATCCCCTTTTAATTTCTTCAAGAAATCTTTGACCGCCATCTTAGTCCTCTCGAGACGGTTCGGCTTAATATCTTCAGCCATCATGCTTTTGGATGTATCAACGACGATAAAAATATCAAGACCCTGGCGTTTGACCTCACGCCATTCAAAGCCCCATTGAGGCCTGGAGAGCGCCAAGACCGCGAACAAGAAGGCCAGGACCAAAAGAACATTCTTGAGCGTATATAGCCTGAGCGAGAATTCAGGCACAAGGTCAGGAAAAAGCGATTTCTCCGTTAAACGCGCAAGCATCCGAGAACGATGACGTGCCAGCACAATAAGGCCACCGATCAGGACCGGCAATAAAAAGAGGGCATATAAAAATAATGGGGCGGCAAAATGCATAATGACCTAAGGTATTTTTAATAACAAGGTCCGGCCGAGCAAGACCTCAAAAAAGACCAACAGCAATGCAACACACAAGAACGGTGTGAAAAGCTCTTGATACTCACGATATCCTGTTTCCTCGATATCCGTCTTTTCCAAGGCATCGATCTTACGATAAATATCCTCAAGAGACTCGGTATCTGTTGCGCGGAAATACTTACCACCCGTCGTTGCGGCAATGCTTTCTAACACTTCTTCATCGATCGCCAACGTCCCGGCAGGAAGAAAGAACCCCCGCATCACCTGCATCCCGTTCACGGCTTCTTTTGTGCCGGCGCCGATCGTATAGACCTTGATCCCGTATGCCTCAGCACTTTTGGCCGCTTCTTTAGGATCGATCGAACCCGCGTTATTGATCCCGTCCGTCAACAGGATGATGACCTTGCTCTTGCCTTCCACGGTCCTTAGACGGTTCACCCCGGCGGCCAACGCTGAGCCGATGGCCGTGCCGTCATCCATTAATCCAAAATCAATACGCTCCAACTGGGTAGAAAGCCACGGATGATCTGACGTCAATGGACACACGGTATATGGACGCGCCGCAAAAGCGATCAGGCCGATCCTGTCATTTAAACGTCGTTTAACAAAGTCCTCGACCACTTTCTTTACAACAACCAGACGTGTGACCGGCTTTCCGGCGACTTTAAAATCCGTAACAGACATGCTCGTTGACGTGTCGAGGATAAGTATAATATGAACCCCCTCACTCGTTACACGACTTTCCTCAAGAGGCCTACGAGGGACAGCAAGTGCAATGATGATCAAAAGGAGCGCTATTAAACGTAAAGCCATCGGCACATACCGGCAACGTGCCCGCCATCCGTGAGGAAGATCTTTCAAGAACCCCGTCGATGAGAATGTAAAAGAAACCCCTGTATGACGAAAGAACAAGAAAGCCACAACTGGCAATAAAAGAATACCGAACAGGATCAGGGGGGTCTTGAACTCTATCACTGAGTCTCCCCTCCCACATTCTCCATCGGAATAGTCTTCACAATAAAAGAACGCGCGGTCTCGAGCGTTTGTTTCATCTCATCCATAGACGCCAGGGACCCTGCGAACTTCACCCTGTCACTGCCGGCAAGGAATTCTTTAAGGAACAGCTGATGATCTTTCATTAATAAAGATGAACGCGACATTTCTGTCATGAATTCTTCTGTTGTCATCTCGACGGCACGAATATTAAAACGCATCTCAATATAATGCCGAACGGTCAAGGAAAGACGGACATAAAACTCCATGACCTGTTCTTTCGTTTGCCAAACACCCTTCTCCAACAACAACAATTCCTTAAGCGCCGTCTCCCACGGAGAGATGACCACCAGTGACGCTTCAACAGCCTTAAAGATCTTTTTACCTTTCTTCAGAAAGAACAGCCACGCCGAGATGATCAACACGATCAACAGAAGGATCACCCACCACAACCCATCCGCGAGAAGAACAGGGCCTCTGATATCATGCAGGACATCACTTGGGATATTGGAAGGCGTCATTTCTTCCTCCGGCGCATATCAAAGAATTTCGCTAATCTGTCCGCAAAAGGTTCGTGTGTCCATATCTCCACATGATCCACTTTCATGGAACGGAACATTTTTTCACGGCCTGCGCGCCTTATTTCAGCACGCTCTTGATACAACTGCCGCGTTAAAGGTGACGTCGTATCAATAACAGCGACATGGCTGGTCTCAGCATCCACAAAAGAAACGATCCCGCATTCAGGAAGTTCACATTCACGAGGGTCATTGAGAGAAATAGCAACAAGATCATGCCTGCGTGCAGCAACTGCCATAGACTTCACAAAAGAAGGCGTGGCACCCGCCTCCACCGTCTTATCTTCAATAAAGTCCGATATCAAGAATCCCACACAACGCCGGACAACAACCCTGTTCAAGAAATCCAGCGCACCTGAAATATTCGTCTTTCTCCCCGTTGCTTTAAAATACAGCACTTCACGGATGATCCTAAGCACATGCAAACGCCCTTTTCTCGGCGGAATATACTTTTCAATACCATCGGTAAATATCACAAGGCCTATCTTATCATTATTACGGATCGCCGCAAAAGACAGGACCGCGGCCATCTCGGCGGCCAAGCGGCTTTTAAATTCCCGAACCATCCCAAAATGACACGAAGGCGACGCGTCGACCATGATCATGACCGTCAGTTCACGCTCCTCAACATATTTCTTGATGTATGCCGTCCCCATGCGCGCGGTCACGTTCCAGTCGATCGAACGGACATCATCCCCCGGCATATACTCACGGACCTCGTCGAACTCCATGCCCCGGCCCTTGAACGTGCTTTTATACTGTCCTGCGAACACGTCCGTCACAAGCCGATTGGTCGTGATCTCGATCCTTCGGATATTCTCGAAAAGAGTTTTGGGTATCATGGCTCTTACGGAACCTGGATTTCCTGAAAAATGCGTGTCACAAGGTCTTCCGCCGTCTTATTCTCGGCCTCTGCTTCATAGCTCGGTGCCACACGATGCCGCAGCACGTCCATACCAATGGACTTTACATCTTGAGGCGTCACAAACCCCCGCCCCTGCAGAAATGCGTATGCTTTCGACGCCAGCGCCAAATTGATCGTCGCACGCGGACTTGCGCCATACTGGATCAGGGGTTTTAATTCAGCCAAACGGTATTTCTCCGGATAACGCGTCGCCTCGACGATATCAACAATATACTGCCGGATCTTCTCATCCATATAGACCTCATCCACAACACCACGGGCACGGATAATATCTGCCGGCGTTACGATCTTGTTGATCTCAATTGACTTTCTGGTGAACGCCATCCGGTCCAGGATCTTCAATTCATCCTCTTTGGAAGGATACGTCACACACACCTTCAGCATAAAACGATCGACCTGCGCCTCGGGAAGAGGATACGTCCCCTCCTGCTCAATGGGATTTTGTGTCGCTAATACCAGAAAAGGGTCATCTAATTTAAAAGTCTCTTCCGCGATAGTAACCTGACGCTCCTGCATTGCCTCCAGCAAAGCGCTCTGCACTTTAGCCGGCGCACGGTTGATCTCATCCGCCAAAATAATATTCGCAAATAACGGCCCTTTTCTGACCGAGAACGAACTGGAACGCTGGTCATAAATAAGCGTTCCGATAAGGTCCGCCGGAAGCATATCGGGCGTGAACTGGATACGCCGGAACTTCGCCTGTAAGGCATCTGAAAGGGTCTTTACCGC
>DYQZ01000081.1 GCA_020719005.1 Candidatus Omnitrophus sp. | reverse complement strand
AAAAGGCAAGAAACGGACCAGCGACTTAACGGTCTCAAGACGCGCTAGATGGAACACACCACTGCGACGGACACCTTTATAATTCGGCAACTTCACCTGTGGTGCATCCGCTAATATGACCGCATCAAAATCAACATGTTGCCGGTCTTCCATAAAAACACGTTTACGATTGAAATTGATACGGGTGATCTCCTTGCCTGCCAAGACCTGCACATTAAGCCTCTTGTAGTAAGCATCATCGGCAAGAAAAAGTTCTTTCTCTTTTGCTTTCTTTGAGATCAATTCCGGCAAACGGCAACGATCATACGGCAAATTCCCGTCGCAACTGATGATGGTGATCTCGGTATCAGGCTTGGTGGAACGCAGGACATCAATAGCAGGAAGGAATGCCGAAGACTGTCCGACAAGAACGAACTTCTCCATTTAAGACTTCCCCGAACGTTGTTTGAACATTTCAATGCCATTACGCATGAGCATGACCGCGGTCACAGGCCCGACACCGCCGGGAACAGGCGTGATGAATGCCGCACGCTTTTGGGCTTCATCGAACTCAACATCCCCCGTGATCTTGCCATTGACCTCATTGATACCAACATCAATAACGACCGCGCCTTCTTTCACCCACTCGCCTTTAATGAAACCGGGCTTACCCATGGCCACGATCAACACATCTGCACGCTTCACATGCTCTATCAGACGCCCGGCCTTGCTGGTGCCGCTATGACATACCGTCACAGTAGCGTTCTTTTCAAGCAGCATCAGCTGGATCGGTTTTCCAACGATCTCGCTTCGCCCGACGATCACGGCATCTTTACCAGCGATATCCACTCCTGAAGACTCCAGAAGGGCCATCGCGCCCGCCG
Source organism: Candidatus Omnitrophus sp. (assembly GCA_020719005.1). Taxonomy (GTDB): domain Bacteria; phylum Omnitrophota; class Gorgyraeia; order Zapsychrales; family Fredricksoniimonadaceae; genus DYQZ01. The sequence goes on along the minus strand of DYQZ01000081.1, from coordinate 3,630 downwards.
GCGTACACGGAAAAATCTTAGTTTTGCCCAACATCAATTTGCCCAGATTGGCGATATTCATCCCCTCAAGGTCCTTGTCCGCGCCGATCGCATTGACCGCCTGCTGAAAATCTATCCCCTCGGGAACAGGTTTATGAAGCATGATGCCATGAATATCAGGGTCCTGATCAAGCATATGGATCTGATCAAGAAGTTCTTTTTGAGTGATGCCATGAGGCAAATAAGAAAATTGATAATCGATCCCAACATTCTCGGCAACACGTTTCTGGGACTTGCCATAGGAAGCCGCACTGGCATCCTGACCGATGACCAAATTCATAAAACGCGGCACTTTGCCGGTCTCAGCCTTCAGGCGTTCGATCTCTGCCTTCAGCTCAGCCTGCAATTTTAAGGATAATGCTTTACCGTCAAGAAGTATGGCGCTCATTGATTAGCCTCGATCATAGCACTCGCCGCGTCCGCTCCTGCCTTCAGGAAAGCCTCTGCAGCGATAACATCACTTAAAAGATAACGGTTGCCCTCTTGATGCAAGAACGCTGTTAACGACAACCCCTCGAGACATAGCTTTTTGACCTCACCAGGGACTTCCGCCGCAAGGACCGTTGCCTTTTTGTAGGCATCCTCACCGATCTTTTTAGCCTCACGCATATTAAGATAAGCCTGTGAATCAAGTGTGATAAGGTCCAACAACCGTTTGCGCAACTTGCCGGCCTTATCGAGCGTTTGAGCAAAAGACGTTTCAATGGCTTCGGGTTTACCCTTACCGATAGAATAACGGGTCACCATCTCAATAAGAGCAGCCCCCATCGCACCCGAAAGAGCAGCCGCAGAACCACCGCCCGGCACAGGTTCTTTCGCCGAGAGATGCTCAAGATAATCACTAATGAGAGTTTGGGCGTAAGGGATCATTAAAGGATCTGAAATATTTGAAAGGGATCAAACGATCGAATCTGTTCGCTGAAAATCAGTACTGGTCTGTTTGAGTTAGATATTTTTCTGGAATGTCTTTGAATTAATGAATTAATATTACATTAAATACTTATTTAAATCAAATTTTTATCTTTTTTTATTGTTACCTCTTAGCAAATGTTGCCAGGCTCAGGCATGTCGTCCGAGCGAGTTAAAAAATAGTCTTCCTACAAACCTAACGGAAAGACTATTTTTTCTGTCTGAGCGCGGACGACGTGCCTGAGCCTGGCAACATTTCCGAGCTTTATCAAGGCGAGACGAGCACCATGCAAAGACCTTGAGGCGATGTCTCGCTTAACGGGTGGCCACGAGGCCCACCCCTACGACAGACGAAAAGCGTCCTTGAGGAGTTCACCTTTGAGAGACCCATCTTCTGCTGCCCAGACAGCTAGCACATCAAAACGAGCATAAACTTCATCCGAACCAAAACGCTCCATCAAGAAAGCAGTGGCTGTTCGTGCTATTCTTCGCTGTTTGCGCGGATCGACCGCTTCAAAGGCATCCCACCCGTCTTTCTGACGGGTCTTTACCTCAATAAAACAAACCTCTCCATTCTCACGCCCGACCAGATCGATCTCTCCATAAGGCGAACGATAATTTCGCTCCAGGATCTCGTAGCCTGACGTTTTAAGGAAATGTTCGGCGAACGCCTCGCCCTGCTGGCCTAGTTCATGCGCTTTCATACAGAAGGCACCCTGAAAGTCCTGCGATGGATAGGACAAAACCCGTGTGTTCGAATAGCCTCGGCATGCTGGGCAGTCGGATAACCTTTATGCCCTTTTAAGCCATACTGCGGATACAGACGGTCATACTCCTCGATGATACGGTCTCGCGTCACCTTGGCCATAATGCTCGCGCAAGCAATGCTCAAACTTTTATCATCCCCGGCAACAACGGTCTCGATCTTGTAGGGGATTTCCCCTTTATAAGAATTCCCATCGATCAAGACCGTGACAACAGACGCGAAATCATCCTGTTTTGTATCATCGAACGCCATCTTACTTACCAATTCCTTAACAGCGAACGTCATCGCCCGATGCGTGGCATTAAGGATATTGATCTCATCGATGACCAGGGCATCCACGATCCCGACACCGACCCAGGCACGCGCAAGGATCTCATCAAAAGCTTTGTCACGCTGACGAGGGCTCAATTTTTTTGAATCCCCCACACGCACCGTAAAATCCGTATCGCGTAAACATACAGCCGCCGCAACAACAGGCCCAGCCAAAGGCCCTCGCCCCGCCTCGTCTACCCCAAAAAGAAAGCGAGACCCATTTCTGGATCTCGCCTGGATATCAAACTCAACGAGCGTCATGTAACGCCTTACTTGGTAGCAGCAACTTCCCGGACAACTTCTGTCGTAATACGTGCGCCCTTACCTGTCTTATCGCGCAGATAAAAAAGCTTCGCACGATGAACAGTTCCTCTGGAAACAACCTTGAGACTATCAATGACCGGTGAATTGACCGGGAATGTTTTCTCAACGCCTTCACCAAAAGTGACTTTGCGGACCGTGAACGCAGCCGCAACACCTGTGCCACGCTTACTGATCACAAGACCTTCCCACGAATGCAAACGGGTCTTTTCAGCTTCCTGGACCTTGATCTTCATCTTTACCGTATCTCCGACGTTGAACGCGGGGATATCAGAACGAAGACTTTTATCGGAGATCAACTTGAGTTTTTCAATACGACCAGCCATTTTTTACTCCTACTTCTTTCTTTACTTTAATAGATCAGGGCGATTTTTCTTAGTGCGGGCGACCGCCTGCTCATGACGCCACGTTTTTACAGCAAAATGATTGCCGGATAATAGCACAGCAGGTACCTTTTTTCCACAAAAATCTGCAGGTCTTGTGTAATGGGGGTATTCGATCAGATTATTCTCAAAAGACTCATCCTGAGTGGATTCATATTTCCCAAGCACGCCAGGGATAAGACGAACGACCGCATCTGTCACGACCAACGCCGGAAGCTCACCACCAGTCAACACATAGTCCCCGACGGAAATGCTTTCATCAACGACCAGTTCGCGCACGCGCTCATCAATACCCTCATAATGCCCGCAAATAAAAATAAGCCCCTTTTCTTTGACCAGCTCTTTGGCTTTAGCCTGTACCAAGGTCTTTCCACCGGGGCACATATAAATAACTTTCACGCCCTTGCGGCGACCCTTGATCTTTTTGATCGCATCAACCAAGGGTTGTGCGGTCATGACCATACCTGGGCCTCCCCCGAAAGGACGGTCATCCACCTTGCGATGAGGATCTTTGGTGTAGTCACGCAGATCATGCACGCGAAGGTCAACGCACTTTTTCTCCTGCGCGCGCTTCATCATGGACTCGCCAAGAACAGCCGAGACCATAGACGGAAAGATTGTAATGATATCAATACGTAACATAAGGCTACCACTATCCCTTAAGACAACCTAGAAATCAAGCACGAAAAATGCATCGTTGATCTTGTCGATCCATAAGAAAACTACCGGCTTTGCCGCGCCAAGGGCCGGAGCCCTTGCCGCCCGGAGCGAACGGCACAACTAAAAACGTTACGCGCTTTTGCGTAAGCCATCCCCCCTCCATATCACCACAACCACCGATCAGATGAAACCACTCCTAAGAGAGCGAGGACGGCGAGGTGGCACGTTACGGCAGGCAAA
>DYQZ01000028.1 GCA_020719005.1 Candidatus Omnitrophus sp. | reverse complement strand
GCAAGACCGATCTTCTCCATCATGGTCCAACCCATGAGCGAAATAGCCAACGCACCACTTTGAGAAATAAAAGCGATCTTACCCGGAGCAACATTCGTAGGCCCGAAAGAAGCATTCAAATTCGCCGGGGTATAAACAAATCCGAATGTATTCGGACCTAACAACGCAATATTGTTCTTGTCAGCAATATCCTTAAGGGCCTGCTCTTCTTTCACCTTACCGATCTCTGAGAAACCAGACGTGATAATAACTGCACCCTTCACGTTCTTGGTCGCACATTCCTTAAGAACACCTTCAACCATAGGTGCCGGAACAGCAATAACCGCAAAATCAATATCCGTCGGACATTCTGAAATAGACGGAAAACAGGGAATGCCGAGGATCTCTTTGGCTTTCTTGTTGATCGGATATATCTTCCCCTTATATCCGTTCTTGATCACATTATTAAGGACCTGATAGCCGACCTTGGCAGGTTCCCCAGATGCGCCGACAATGGCAACAGTCTTTGGATTAAATACTTTCTTTAAGTTCTGGATCTTGGCTTCAGAACTACCGCAACTCGAAGAACCATCGGATGACATAAAAACCTTCTTTCATAATTTTAATATAAGAAGTAAGGGCGGGATACTCTCCCGCCCTTACGATTTTTGTTACGCTTGTGCTTCTGGTTTTACAACCGTCCCAACCTGAGCTGCGAGAGCCTCATAGATCGACCACTTACGATCAACATCCTCTTGCGCCAGAACGACCAAACGCTCAGCTTCTGCAGGATTTGTCTTTTGAAGTACCTTAAAACGTGTTTCACGGGCCGAATAATCCCTGAACGACATTTTCGGTGCAGCTGAATCCAACGTCAGAGGATTCTTACCTTCCTTAATGAGGGCCGGATTATAACGGAAAAGCGGCCAGTGTCCACTTTCAACAACCGCCTTCTGTTCCTGAAGACCATCGACCATATTGATACCATGGGCGATACAATGGCTATAGGCAATGATCAAAGATGCTCCTGGATACTTTTCAGCTTCCATGAACGCCTTGACCGTATGTTCGTCCTTGGCACCGACCGCAACGGTTGCGATATAAACGCTGCCGTATGTCATGATCATGTGCGCAAGATCCTTCTTCCCTGTCTTCTTACCTGATGCCGCAAACTTCGCCACAGCACCGCGCGGGGTTGACTTGGAAGCTTGTCCACCGGTATTGGAATAAACCTCTGTATCAAGCACCAACACATTGACATTACGTCCCTGTGCAAGCACATGATCCAGACCGCCAAAACCAATGTCATACGCCCATCCGTCCCCGCCAAAGATCCAAACACTCTTTTTAACAAGATAATCAGCGAGCGAAAGAAGATGCTTTGCTTCAAGAGATGAATTACCATTTAATTTTGACTTCAAGATCTCGATGCGCTTACGCTGTTCAAAGATCTCCGTTTCCTCGACCTGATTGGCACCAAGAATGTCTTTGACCAGATCTGTCCCAACCACACCCTCAAGTTTCTTGAGGTATTCAGCGGCCATTTCAGCTTTCTTGTCAACGGAAAGACGGAAACCAAGACCGAACTCGGCATTATCTTCAAACAACGAGTTTGACCAAGCCGGACCACGTCCTGCACAGTTCTGTGCATACGGCGTTGTCGGCAAGTTACCACCGTAGATCGACGTACAACCCGTCGCGTTCGCAATGAGCGCCCGATCGCCATAAAGCTGGCTGACCAGTTTGACATAAGGCGTTTCACCGCACCCCGCACACGCACCGGAGAACTCAAATAAAGGCTGAAGGAACTGAGCCCCGCGTACGGTGCCAGCTTTTACCTTGGAACGATCTACTTCCGGTAGGTTCACGAAGAACTCCCAGTTCTTGGCTTCACGGTCACGGATCGGCGCGATCGAAACCATATTAATGGCTTTCTTCGCCGCATCTTTCTTGCTCTTGGCAGGGCATGCAGAAACGCATACGCCACACCCTGTGCAATCCTCGGCAGCGACCTGAATACGGAACTTCATACCCGCAAATTCCTTGTCCTTTGCGCCGGCTGTCACAAAAGACGCATCCGCGCCCTTTAAATTATCGTCGGTAATGACCTTGCTGCGGATAACCGCGTGAGGGCAGACCATGACGCACTTACCGCACTGGATACACACTTCCGGGTCCCATTCAGGGCACTCAAGAGCGATACAACGTTTTTCATATTTGGTCGTTGCTGTCGGGAATGTTCCATCCACCGGCATTTTGCTGACCGGAAGAAGGTCGCCACGGCCTGCAATGATCTCGGCCGTCACGCTCTTAACAAATTCAGTTGGAGTGCCAGAGACCGGCGCCTTGAGCTGGATCGTACTCGTCGCAGACGCAGGAACTGTGACCTGATGAAGGTTGGCAAGCGTTTCATCAACAGCCTTGAAGTTCTGCTGAACAACCTGCTCCCCCTTCTTACCATAAGCCTTCTGGATCGATTTCTTGATCTGCTCGATCGCCTCTTCCCTCGGAAGAACGCCGGAGATCGCAAAGAAACATGTCTGCATGATCGTGTTGATACGCCCGCCCATGCCGGTCTTATTAGCGACCGCATAAGCATCAATTACATAAAACTTAAGTTTCTTGGAAATGACATGGTCCTGTATCAAGCGCGGCAAGCTATCCCATACCTTATCCGCACCGACGGTTGAATTAAGCAGGAACACGGCACCCTCAGCGGCATCCTTGAGCATATCGTATCTTTCAAGGAAGATCCCCTGATGACACGCCACAAAATCCGCCCTGCAGATCAGATAAGGCGCATGGATCTCATTCGGTCCGAAACGCAAATGGGACACGGTCATGGAACCGGATTTCTTGGAATCGTAAACAAAATACCCCTGACCATAGTTCGGCGTATTCTCTGCGATGATCTTGATAGTCGCCTTGTTCGCGCCCACCGTACCATCCGCGCCGAGGCCATAAAACAAACAGCACTTGCTCTGCGGATCTTCGATAATGAACTTCGTATCAACCTCAAGGCTTGTCTTGGAAACGTCATCATTGATACCCACCGTGAAATGATTCTTCGGCGCAGGTTTTTTGATCTCATCAAATACCGCCTTGACCATGGCCGGTGTAAATTCCTTGGAAGAAAGCCCGTAACGTCCGCCGACAACATTCGGAAGAACCGCAAGCGTTCCGCCCTGTTTGGCTTCAAAAAGCGCGTTGAGGATATCCTGATACAACGGCTCGCCGGAAGAACCAGGTTCCTTGGTGCGATCAAGGACTGCAATAGACTTAACGGTCTTCGGAAGAGATGCCATAAAATGCTTGATGGAGAACGGACGATAAAGACGAACATTCAAGAAACCGACTTTCTCGCCGTTCTTAACCAGATGATCAACAGTCGTGCGGATCGTCTCACAACTTGATCCCATCGAAATAATGATCCTTTCAGCATCTGCCGGACCGTAATAATCAAAAAGTCTATATTGACGGCCCGTCAATTTAGCGAACTGATCCATGGCCTTCTGAACGATCTCAGGACACGCGGCGTAAAACGGATTGACCGTCTCACGTCCCTGGAAATAGACGTCAGGGTTCTGGGCGGTACCACGCATGACAGGCTTATCAGGCGTCAATGCTCTATTACGATGAGCAATGACCAGATCATCACTGATCATGGAACGGATATCATCGTCGGAAAGCATTTCGATCTTGCTCACCTCATGGGAGGTGCGAAAACCATCGAAGAAATGGAGGAACGGGATACGGCTTTCCAGCGTTGAAGCATAAGAAATAAGCGCTGAATCCATCGCTTCCTGAACACTGGCAGATGCAAGCATCGCGAACCCCGTCTGACGCACAGACATAACGTCGGAATGATCGCCGAAGATCGACAACCCCTGTGCCGCGAGCGAACGGGCAGATACATGAAAAACCGTCGGGGTCAACTCACCGGCGATCTTGTACATATTAGGGATCTTGAGCAAAAGCCCCTGGGACGCCGTGAACGTGCTCGACATTGCACCCGCCTGAAGAGCACCGTGAACAGCACCTGCCGCACCACCCTCGGACTGCATTTCCTGCACGAGCGGGATAGACCCCCAGATATTCTTCACACCCAGAGCCGACCATTCGTCAGAGAACTCACCCATATTCGATGAAGGCGTGATCGGATAGATCGCGATCACGTCACTACAACGATAAGCTACATATGCCGCAGCTTCATTACCATCTAATGTGTAGATCTTGCGTGCCATAAAACCTGACTCCTTATTCTTTCTGCTTTTTCACAAGCAATGTTGATAAAAAATTACGCCCTGCATTCTGCAGGGCGTTTATTTAAACACAAAGTCCCGTCTCGGCCCAAATGGCCTTAAGAACAGACTTAACTTTATATACTGCATCACTTTTCATAATGAATATGAGGGATAAGATTAACCTAGGAAAGCAAATGTTCCATCAATAATACACGATTTCGGATAGCTGTAAACTGTTTTTTAGAATTTGCAGGAAGGCGGCTAGATGGGCCTCTACATGACCCTTTCGACAGTATCCACAATGCTCTGGTCGATCTTATTCCCCATATCACGCATCGTCTTCATGGCTTGTGCGTGCAACATGGCCTTACGGTAAGGACGATCGGTCGTTAACGCATCATAAATATCCGCAATAGCCAGGATACGGACAGACCTCGAAATATCAGCTTCTTTTAATCCGTCGGGATACCCGCTCCCATCAAGCTTCTCGTGATGATGACGGACCATATCACATAACTGCTTTAACGAAGAAACAGGGCGGATGATACTTTCCCCGATCTCCGGGTGGCGCTTCATCATGACCCATTCCTGATCACTCAAGGGAGCTGGCTTAGAAAGCACATCATCCGTCACCCCGATCTTGCCCACATCATGGATCCTGGCCGCATCTCTCAAATCCCCCACCTCTTCAGGCGAAAGCCCAAGATCAAGCGCAATAGCGACGGATATTTTCGCAACCCTATCCAAATGACCGCGCGAATAGGGATCTTTTGCTTCAACAGCCATAGCCAAGGCGGAGAGCGTTTCAAAATAAGTCTTGCCCGCGTCAGCGCTCAGACTAGCATTCTCAAGAGCAACCGCTGTCTGAGACGCTAAATTGAACAATAAAGACATTTCTTCTTCCTGAAAAGTAGACCCCATTTTCCTACCTGAGACAGCGATCACGCCAAGCACTTTATCTTTCAATAAAAGCGGCGCACAGATCATCGGATAATCAAAATGGATATCATTGCTCGGTGTCAGGTTCTCGGAATACTGCATTTTGGGGATAATAAGTGCCGTGCGCGCATACAACACCGGCGCAAAAGGGCTCTTTTCAATAGGGAAAATTGTTTTTTCTATTTTCTCGCCCGCCATGCCGTGAGCTGTCTTCAAACATAAATTCTTTTTCTCCTCATCCAAAAGGAACAAAAGACCTTTACGCCCTGATAAAGCTTCGGTCGTCGTCTCAACGATAAGATCCAGAAAAGTGTCAATATTGCGCAAATGAGATATGCCGTGCCCAACACGCGTGAGAACAGAATGCAGGGTTTTCTTCGTCAGTTCAAGGTTTTGGACATTATCTTCAAGGCGCGAGGTGATCTCGCGGAAAGCACGGGTCAACACCGCGATCTCATTCTCATCCCCTTTGAGGAACTGCTGGATCTGCTGAGGGTCCATATAAGAACGCAAACGCTCGGCGTTAACGCTCGTGATATCGATCAAATTCTTTAAGAGCGCCCGCATTGCGACATATCCGCTAACAACGCCCAGCACAACAATAATAAGTGCAGTATTCAAGTCTTCCGGAGAAAGCGAGATCTCTCCTTCTACTTTAAGTTGATAGTAGAGATACATCAGCACACAAAGAGGGATGATCGCGAAAAGAAAAAAGAAAATATTGAATTTGACGAGAATGGATGACTCTTCAAAAGATTTTAATTTAAGTTTCTTCACACGAACCTCTCTTTCTATTCAAATACAACGGTCTTATTTCCGTATGCAAGGACCTTACGCTCCAGATGCCAGCGGATCGCCCTGAAGAACACGATGCGCTCGAGGTCCTGACCTACCCGAATAAGATCCTCAACAGCATATTTATGATTCACACGCGCCGTATCCTGCTCAATGATCGGCCCTTGATCAAGCGCCTCTGTTACATAATGGCTCGTCGCTCCGATGATCTTAACACCCTTGGTATAAGCCTGCGCATAAGGGCTAGCGCCCACAAACGCCGGTAGGAAAGAGTGATGGATATTAATGACCCTGTTAGGGAACTCCCGGATAAATTCCGGAGACAATATCTGATGATAACGTGCCAACACCACCAGATCAATACCCTTGGCTTTCAGCATCCCGATCTGACGTTCCTCTTCTGCCGCCTTTGTTTCAGGTGAGACACGCGAATGAACAAACTCCACCCCTGCTTGACGCGCCAAAGGCTCAGCATCCTCATGATTGCTGATAACCAGCTCCATAGAACATGGCAGCTGCCCCTGCTGATGGCGATACATCAGATCATGTAAACAATGCAAATGTTTAGAAACAAAGACCGCGACCTTCGGCGGGTGGTCATCAAAATAAAGCTCCCAGTTCATTTGAAAGCGCTCGGCGATAGGACGGAACTCCGACGCAATATGATCACGCGATACATTAAATCCACCCAGTTCCCATTTCACACGCATAAAGAACACATTAGCATCTTTATCTGCATGCTGATCCGCGTCAACAATGTTCCCGCCGCGACGGAACACAAAATCAGTGACCGCGGCTGTAATGCCTTTTTGATCAGGTGCTGATAATAAAAGGATGGCGTGGTTCATTATTTTTTAGTTTCTTCACCCAATGCTTTTTGCACCGCTGACATAACGCGCTCAGCCTCGAAAGGTTTAACAATATAATCCGTAGCACCAAGACGGACCGCTTTCATCAAGGCCTCACGCTGATCGATCGCAGTCACCATGACGATCTTCGCATTAGGATCACCTTTTAGGATCTCTTCAAGCGCCTGAATGCCGTCCATCTCAGGCATGACAATATCCATGGTCACCAGATCAGGCTTGTGCTGTTTATACAATTCACACGCTTCTTTCCCCGTCGAGCCTTCTGCCACTACTTCATAGCCGCCGCATTCGGTCAAAATATCCTTGATCATCAGCCGGATAATAGGGGCGTCATCTACAACAATGATCCGTTTTGCCATAACCTCTCCTTGATGTTAAACCTTACCTAATAATGTCGAGAGTTCCTTCTGCGCATCACCTTGCGGCAACAGGAACATGCGGCATTTAATATTCATACGAACAACTTTGAACTGACTTTCGATCATCAGGATCTCATTCTGATCCGCCGCCGCTTCCATGATGTATTCACCAAAGACCGTGCTCGTATAATCATGTACAACCCTCGGCGGTGACGGGCGCATCTTGATCTGAAAATCCGTTGCAAAAACATTGGTGACCGCGCTCGCCAGGATATTACCAAGCTCCTGCACAGAACTTGTTACATAAAGATCGAACTTCTTAGACGTTCCCAACTCACGACGAAGAATTAGATCCGTAAGAGTAAGACTGTCTTGTGCATCTACATAGAAAAGGAATTTGAAAGGCATGTCCCCGATGAGATCAACAAACGCACCCACCACCTCGCCCTCTTCGGTCCGCATGATCTTCTCGGTTGCTTCTGTGATATCCACAAGCGCCACATTCTCAACATCGATCCTGGCACCTGCCTTGACCATCTTGGAAAGGACCTGAGAGGCCTTATCGATCGCTAGATTGGCGACCAACTTTAACGCGCGATCTATTTCTTTATCTGGCATATCAAAACTCCTCTGGTGGATTACCAAAAACCTGACACTGTACCCTGGCTGTATCTGTTACCGCCTTGATACGATAACCACGTTCCCCGCCGTACTTATGAGCCTTGATCGGGATCCCGTATTCTCTTAACATGGCCTGGATAGCCACGGCATTTTCCTGACCGATATTACGTTCGACCTCTTTAAGAACCTTTGCTCCGCCGAACATCTTGGCGATCAAGTCCTGCGGCTGAACGCCATACGCCACCTTCATCGCCCGTATCATTTCAGGGACACCTGTATCTGCGTATTTCGCTTTCTTGCAATCAGGACGGGTCGCGGCCTCTCCCGCGGCAGGCATCATGATATGCAAAAGCCCACCCGCTTTATGCCGGGCAGAGAATAAACAAAGACCAATGCAAGATCCGAGCACGGTGGAGAGAACATCTCCGTCTTTCCCGATCTTGAAATCAGCCATACCAACAGAAACTTCTACAGCCATTCATTACCTCGATTCTTTAATGATCGTTGCCGGGTCAAGAATGAGTGCAACGTTACCATCCGCAAGGATGGATGCCCCGATCACTCCCTTGACACGGGAAAAATGCTTAGTGAACGATTTGATCACGATCTCATCTTTACCGACGAGAGAATCGACCATGACACCGAGACGGTTCTCACCATCCGTAATAATAATAACCCGCTTATCCTGCTTATCCGTGACCACGTTCGGTTTGACCTGGATCACATTTGAGAGCTCGATCAAGGACAACGCATGGTCACGCAATTTGACCGTAGCATTCCCGTCGATCGAATAAATATCCTTTGCAGGAACTTTAATGATCTCGGTAACAGCGTCAAGAGGGAAAGCAAAAACATCCCCGCCAATAACAACTAAAAGAGATTGGATGATCGCCAAGGTGAGCGGGAACTTAAGAATAAAGGTCGACCCCTCTCCCACACGGGTCGTGATATCAACAACACCATTGAACGATGCGATCATGCTTCGGACAACATCCATGCCAACCCCGCGACCTGAAAGACCAGTCACTTTCTGTGCTGTGCTGAAACCCGGAAGAAAAATAAGGTTCAGCTTTTCTTTTTCCGTCATGCGCGTTGCCTGCTCGTCTGTAATAACACCTTTCTTCACCGCGATCCCCGCGATCTTCTCCGCATCCATGCCCTTGCCGTCATCCGTGATCTCAATGCACATGCTGTTTCCCTTATGAGATGCGCGCAAGAGAATGGTCCCGACGGAAGGTTTACCCGTCTTTTCACGGTCTTCCTTATTCTCAAGCCCATGATCAACAGCGTTACGGATCATATGTGTCAACGGATCACCTAAGCCATCAACGATCTTTTTATCCAATTCTGTTTCTGCTCCTTCGATCTGAAGCACAACATCCTTGTTAAGATCCTTTGAAATATCACGAACAATGCGCTTAAATCTTGTAAATATGCCCTCGACCGGCACCATGCGCGTCTGCATCACGCTCGCCTGAAGATCAGACGCTATTTTCTCCAACGCACCGGTTGTTTCAGAGAGTGTATGGATGTTGTCCACGATCTCTTCATGATTGACCTGATCACATAACGTGTGCAGGCTCACTTTCAACCCGTCGATCATTTTCTGAACACGCGTGATCTCCTTGCTTCCGCCGGAAGAAACATGAACGAATTCCTTGTTCAGATCCTCAAGAAGAACGGCCGCATGTTCTGTCATGCGCATCATCTCTTTCTGACGAATAAGGTCATTGTTCAAAAGCCCGACAAGACGCGCATATTGGGATCTGACAATAACAAGCTCACCGGATAAATTCATCAATTTATCGAGTTTACGCGAGTCGATCTTGATCGTGGATATCTCGATCGGCGTAGACGCTGCTACACCTCCCGCTGCAGTGGCCCCGCTCGCTGGCTTTGCCGCTTCAACAACAGAGGCCGTGGCCGCTGACACAACAGCCGCTGTATGTACCGGTTGAGTTTCAAAAGCGTCCGGTGTTGCCTGTTCCATAACCTTCTCCCCCAGAATAGATGTCACAAACTCATTATCTGTCTTTTCAACCGTCTTAATAGCGACACCATCCATCGAAAGGATCTCGCGGATATTGGATTCATTAACGCTTGAACAAAAAAGCGCGCCTACCATAGCATCCATCTTGACCGCATCAAGAGCATCGCCCGAAGGAACCGCTAAGATCATCCGACCATTCTTGTTCAAACGTTCTTCGATCATGACCAGGCGCATGGTCTTCATGGCTTCGCGCGCCGCGATCACAGCCTCGATCAGAAAAAGGTCCTGCCCCTGTTGGATCTGCGTTTTAATAAGTGCTTTTTGAGAAGAAGTCAATTCCTTCGCCCAATCAAGAACAACTTCTTGGATCTTAACTGCTTGGGGCTTTGCCCCCGTATCACCACCAGGATGCTTAGCACCCACTTTCATTTCAAGAACGACCTTAATGGAACATTTATCAAGCTCCTTACAGATCGGAAGAATGTCATAATTAATGGCACGCGTTTTCTTAAGCGAATCAACCATGGCTTTTAATGCATCAAGCCCCCGAAAGAAGGACGGCAATAATTCCGATGGGATAGGTTTATTCTCTGAACGGAAGAAGTGTAGAATGCTTTCCACCTTATGCGCCACATCCGCAATAGGCTTGGCATTGACCAACCCCGCCGAGCCTTTGATCGTGTGCATCAAACGGAATATCTCATGCACCACCTGAATGTTCTGAGATTCCTGTTCTGCCTTAAGGAATAGATTATTCAGTTCCTCAATATTGCTATCCACTTCACTAACGAACTGCTCCAAATATTTCTCATTGACCGGTTCAATATCCGCATCTTCTTTCTTCGCTGAAACGGCAGATACTGCCGACTTAACAGGAAGCGGGGCTGGAACTGCTCGCGGCACAGGAGCTGGTGCTACAGGAACAGCCGCTACGGGCGGTGTCACCGGTGTCACCGGTGTCACCGGTGTCGCAGGCGCAGCTGCGGGCGCGCCCGGATTAAGGATCATCTCGATCTTCTGAACATCTGTATCGATCTCAACACCTTCGGTCTTGTGTTCTTTCAAGGAAGCAAGCAAATTCGTCAACGTATCGAACGCTGAAAAAAGAGCATCAATGATCTTTGCCTCGAGCGACAACTCCCCGTCGCGTAATTTCTGCAGCAATGTTTCCGCTTTATGGGTTAGACCGACAACCTTTTTCAACCCAATGAACGACGCTGTTCCTTTGATCGTATGCGCCGATCGGAACATGGTGTTCAGGTTCTCCTGCGACATGGTCGCGCCTTCTTTAACAGCTTTCTCGGCGTCGAGCATCTTCTCATTCAAGACCTGTAGATGCTCTTCACTCTCCTGAAGGAATTCAGGAAGCATTTCCATGATGTCATCTGGTATCATTTCATTTGGCATTATTCATCCCGCCTCTGTTAATGTTCAGCCCCGCCGGCCTTGACAATAGTATCTGAAATATTGAACAGGTCCACTTCCGTATCAACCGCACCGATCTGCTGTGCGATCTTGGGCATGCCGTAAACAACACATGTTTCCTCGTTCTGCCCGATAACAAAAGCACCCTTTTTATGCATATTCAAAAGACCTTTTGACCCGTCATCCCCCATACCCGTGAGAATAACGCCCAGGGCGTTCCCTGAATAAAATTGCGCCACTGAATCAAAAAGAACATCACACGACGGACAAAAACCATTGACCCTGTCCACTCCGCCGATGTTCAAGACGGTCTGCGTTGCATTCTTGCGCACCCGCATCTGATAACCGCCAGGCGCTATATAAATTGAATTCGGTTCCAGCACCTGCCCATTCTTAGCTTCATACACACGCACTTTACCAATAGCATCAAGGCGCGCAGCAAAACTTCCGGTGAATGTCGGCGGCATGTGCTGAACCCATACGATCGGTTTTGTTTTCGCCGGAAGACGGGAAACCACTTCCACCGCGGCCTGGACCCCGCCGGTAGACGAACCTATGGCCACAATATCGATCTGACGTCGACTGACTTTTGCCGGCGACGCTTCCTTGTTCACTCCGACCGCGGCCGTTACAACAGGCTTGGCACCAGTACGGAACTTGTTCCGACGGACAATACATTCTATCTTGGCAATAAGTTCAGGTGCTATTTCATCAAGCTGATGCGCACCGCCAACGGGTTTTAACAAAAAATCCACTGCGCCATATTCAAGCGCCTTGATCGTAACGCTCGCCCCTTCCCTCGCCAAAGAACTGAAAATGAAAACAGGGAGCGGACATTCGTCCATGATACGGCGAAGCGCTTCAAGCCCATTCATGACCGGCATTTCGCAATCAAGGATAAGCACGTCAGGCTTCAGGGACGCCACCTGTTCGATCGCTTCCTTGCCGTTCTTAGCTTCTCCGACGACCTGAACTTTGCCGGTAGCCTCCAAGACCTCTTTTAAGACTTTTCTAAGGAAAGGCGAATCATCAGCACATACAACTCGTATCATCTTATCCCCTATTTTTGGTATACACCCGAAAAGACCGTGCTAAAAGACGTGCGAACATCATTCAAACTCTCAGAAAGACTGATAAAGAAATACCCTCCCGCCGCCAGACTCGCACTCACATTATCGACAACCTTCTGTTTACTCTCATTATCAAAATAGATCATGACATTACGGATGAAAATGATATCAAAATCCCTCTCACGGAACTGGCCCAGCAGATTATGCTGTGTAAAATGGACCATTGAAAGGATCTCTTTGGACAGTTGATACTGTTGCCACATCCGATTGTTATTCTTATCGCATTCGGAAAAATACTTCTGCTTTAAAGGTGCTGGGACTTCCTTGATGCTCCGCTCGGAATAGATCCCGTTCTTGGCATCTTCAAGCACTTCGGTATTGATATCGGATGCGATCAAATTCACTTTCCATCCAGGATGATTCTTAAAGAATGATTTTGCCGTAAGCGCGATCGAATACGGCTCTTCGCCGGTTGAGCTCGCCGCGGACCATATCCTTACTTCACGCGATGTCTTTTTCTTCTCCAGCAACTCAGGGAAAACCTTCTCATACAAGAAATTAAACTGCTTTGTATGACGAAAGAAATACGTTTCATTCGTTGTCAGCGCATTGATAAAGAACTCAAACTCCGGCCCCTTATCTTTCTCAAGATGGACAATATAATCAAGAAAACGCGTCATCCGCAATTCTTCGAGTCGCCCCCGCAGGCGCGTCATGACAAGCGGCTTCTTTGTAGGCTTAAGATGCACCCCTGTCCGGCGGTACATGATATCCTTGATCTGCTCGAACTCTTTATCCATGATCTCGATCATAAAAGCTGCTTCAGACTTTCTTGCCTGTTATATGCGCACCGTATTTCTTATCTGTCCCCTTAATATGGTTCACAAGCCAGTCCTTCAAAAAATTCAACAGATCTATCCCAACAGTCGACTGACCGCTCTTTAATTTCTTTTGAACATCAAGCACTTTCCCAACAAGAGCCTTGTGGATCTCCTGATGCTGCGCCAAGTCGCGATAACCGGCCTTTTTCATGACCTGTTCTTCTTCTTTAAAATGTTTTGCTGTATAACTGATAAGTTCATCGACGATACCGTTCATGGCCTCTTTAGCACGCTTTTCTTTCATGGCCTTATACAGGTCATTGACCATCCGGAATAATTTCTTATGTTGTTCATCCATCTCCGGCACGCCGACACTAAAACTATCATCCCACTTAAAAAGATCCCCGGCATCCCCTGCCGTAAGAACAGAAGACCCGCTTTTCTTGACCACCTGCCCTTGTGCCGTCTTAAACTGCGTCAACATGGTTGTCAAACTCTCAGCTTGCGTCGCCATTTGTTCAGCAGCTGCAGCAAGCTCTTCGGAAGCCGATGCATTCGACTCTGTGATAGATGTATTCTGCTCCATTACTGCCGCCTGTTCTTGCGTAGCATTCGCGACATTTTGAAGCTGATCAGCAATTCTCTTAATATTATCAATAATGACTTTTGTATTCTTTCCCGCTTGTTTCGAGATCGAAACCCCGCTCTCAACCTGTTTTAAATTATCCTTGATCAAATTCTGGATCTCTTTGGCAGAAGTGGCGCTACGCTCGGCCAGTAGCCTTACTTCATCCGCCACAACAGCAAAACCTTTTCCATGTTCACCCGCACGAGCCGCCTCGATCGCCGCATTCAATGCCAAAAGATTTGTTTGATCAGCAATATCCGTGATCAGCTCCACAGCCTCTGCCATTTGCTTTGATCCCTTCTCAATACCACCCATGGCCTCGATCGTTCCCTCCATAGCATGCTCGGTGTTTTTCACCTCTTTTGATACTTCCTGGGCAATATCATTAGCAGACTTTACATTTTCAGCATTCGCTTGGACAGAACTGGCGAGTTCTTCAAAAGAAGCTGACTGCTTTAGAACTTGTACGTCAATGACGACAACACGCGATTCGCGTCGCCGCTTACACCATCTACAAAATCAGTCTTGAAATACTGATATTCAAGACCAACCACAACATCCTTGCTCAAACTATACTTTATGTTCGTGTAGTAAGTCTTATTCACATCATAAACCTCATCCACATCATTTGCAGGGATGAACGCATCATCATTGGCCGAATCTATGCCAAACCCGTAATTCGTCTCGATAGACTTTAAGGGTTTATAGCAAAGTTCCATGAATCCGCCCATAACACGTATTGGCTTACTATTAACGTCTGTAGTTGATGCCGTAGAAGTTCCGGATCCTCTTGTAAAACCAATAGCACTGCCGCCCATGAAGTCATCAAGTTTGGCACCGCTGAACCCTTCGGCTTTGAACGAAAGCCAATCCGTGAACTTCATCGTTGCGCTCGAAGTAACAGCCCAAATGGAATGATCATTAAAGCTGTTATTTTCCGCCTCACCCCACAAACCACCAAGCCCAAGAGACGTCGGAATACCAAGGATCTTTGTTTCATATCCAGCATAACCAGCAAAAACAGGGATACCACCCTCTTCTTGAACCATGTCGTCGGTATCAATGATACCAACTTTGGTCCAAAGTTTTCCGCCGGGTATCTCGCCCCACTTATTCCCTAAATACACCTGAGGATGACGTGTCCCCAAGTTGCCTTGACGATACAACGCCCCTGCATTGATCACGTTAGGATTGATCGGAGCAAAGATATCCCAATTCTGCCCAGCGTTGATAGACCACTTGCCAAAATCAAGGTCCACAAAAGCAAGCCTCAAACGCGGTGTATAAGTTGATGTATTACTATTAGCAAAGTCGATCTCGATCTGACCACTGGTCTTGCCGCCATTATCCAGATCCGGCCCCTTGATCTTAAATCCAAGACGAGTATCCTGAGCAGACGAACTAAACTCATCCTGATCTGTATTTGTAAGACTCGTTTCTCTGGGGGCCGCAACAGGCGCATTGCTTTGGGCAAGATCAGAATCTGAATAAGACCCGACCGCTTGAACAAAGCCATACATTTCCATATCAAGCTTTGTCTTGATAAAATTCCCCGTCGAAGCCACAGCCGGCGCCGCCGCGAATGTTGCCGCCTTGGTCTTAACCTCGGAAAGTTCGACCGCCTGCGCACTCTGCTGCCCCTTCATGGAAGCAACCTCTGCCTTTAGCGCGGCATTTTCCTGTTCCAACGTTTCAACGCGCTTGAGAATATCTTCAAGCGTCACCTGTGCTGATGCCGGGAATGCGAAACCGATCGTCATTACAGACGCGATCAGAACTGCCAACATCTTTTTCATGAATTTCCCCATGCACGTTCTCCTTTTATGTTGTTAGTTATTACGCCGTCATTCTCTATTCTTTCTGGCACGATCAAGATATTTCTTGAGCGCCAGTTTATGTCCACTGTCAACCGCACTGAAAAGAACACCGATATCATAACGCCCGGCGCTGACAACCTCCACGCGCACCACCTTGCCCAACACGATCAAGGGCTTGCGCGATGTGGGCCCCTCACTCTTATAAAATTCTGGCTTGAACTTCTCCCAGCCAGGAAGATCGATCTGCAATTTCAAGACAGCACCAATATCAAACATCACATCACTCTCGAACAAGATCCCGCCTTCCGAAAGGCTCTTCGTAAATGTATGGATCTTATTAGCGTTCGTAGAACCAAAAGCCGCGGCACTAAAAAGCTCGCACGTCAGCACATCCTCTTCGAGAAGACGAAAATACTTTCTGCGCTCATCCTTTACCATATTCTTCTGTGTCATACCCTGCCCCTTTGTTGGCACCTGAATAAAGATCAGAGGACCTTTGAATCAACCAGATCGACCAGCTGATTTATCTCAGGCTTTGATATTTCACCATCAGCCCCGACACTCTTACACTTAAGCATAAGTTCTTTTGAGATCATCGAGGAGAATGCGATACACGGCAAACGCTTCAGACGTGGGTCCTCTTTCACACGCTTGATCAGATGAAGCCCGTCCATTTGTGGCATTTCAATATCCGTCACCATCAAATTATAATACTGCGCCACATCCTTAAGATCTGGCAATGCCGCAATAGCCGCAAGTTTGCCCCAGGCCTCTTCACCATTTGTCGCAACATCCGTGTTATACCCTGCCTTGTGCAAATGATCGATGATCATCCGTCGGATAAAGTCAGAATCCTCGGCAACAAGGATCCGCTTTGAACCACGGTCAACAGATGAGGGCGCTGAATATTCATCAGCCTTAGGGTCCTGAAGATGCGCGCGAGGATTGATATGCGAGGAGATCTTTTCAAAATCCAGAAGAAAAATGACCTTCTCTTGTATCTTCACGATACCGACCGCATACCCCTGATCTGTCTGAAGCATTTGGGAAGGCTGTTCAACGGCTTTCCAGGAAATACGATGAATGCGGGCAACGGAAGTGACCAAAAAACCGATCACGATCTTGTTAAACTCAGCAATGATGATGCGGTTATTTCTTTTATCAAATGGCGTATTCACCTTAAGGTGCCGGGCAAGATTAACAACAGCAATGATCGACCCGCGCAGATTGATCGCCCCTTCGATCGAAGGATGCGCATCCGGCACAGGGACCATATCAATATCCGCCTTGATGATCTCACGCACCTTGGCGATATTGATCCCATACAACGCTTCCTTGATCGAGAACTCGACGATCTCAAGCTCATTCGTTCCCGCTTCAAGCAAAATGCCTTTATTATCTTTCTGCATAACCCCTCGTCGTTTTAAACGGCCGTCAGACAGACTGCACTTACACTATCTCTTTCATGATGAATTCATGCATCTTTTGAAGATCCAGGATAACGATCATACGTCCTTCGAGCTCGCCAAGACCTTGGATATATTCACGGTCAACGTTCATCTTGACCGCAGGTGCTGGGTCCACCTGGGACATATCGAATTTCACATTATCAAGCACCTGATCTACCACGAGGCTAATAACCGTATTGTCCACTGATGCGACGAGAAGACGCGTTTCAGGACCAAATGGCTTGTCTGACAGATGAAATTTCTTACGCAGATCAAATACAGGAATGATATTACCGCGATTATTGATGACGCCGAGGGAGAACTCCGGCATTTGAGGGATTGAAGTCATTTTGTGGATCTTGACGACTTCCTGAACAAGCTGGATATCGATCGCATATTCTTCATTCGCCAGCTTGAAACAAACGAACTGCTTGATCTCTGATGCGACCTGCCCGACAACACCTGATTTTTGATCATCCATACCTGTCCCCAGTGTAGAAAGTTAAAAACCTATGCGCTAGCCATCGCGACCCTATCGCGGCACCGATCAAAACACCATGTGATCAACTACTCCTCTGCTTTTTCAAAGATAGAATTCGTCGTCGGGTCAATAGGCATATTCTTTGCTTTATTATCCCCATATGCGTAAATGAAATACGCCACAAGCCCTGTCAGCACAATAAAAAACAGGAAGGTCCATGGCTTAGGTGCTCTTTTTTGTGGATCATAAAGAATAGACACGGCGCTGTTCTCCCGATCGGTTACGACATGCCCAAGATCGGCGCGATCGCCTCTTTGAGCTGTTCCGGCGTAAAAGGCTTGATGACATAACCTTTCATATTCGGATTAGCCGCCTTTGCCTGAGCGATCTTATCCGCAGTTCCTTCTGTCGTAACCATCACGACCGGCACGGCCGCCACGGCCGGGACTTGGGCAACGCCTTCAACAAACTCCAAACCATTCATGTTCGGCATGTTCCAGTCGCAAAGCACAATACCAATATCTTCAAAATTCTCACCCAACACTCCGATCGCCTCCAAGCCATCGCCGGCCTCCATGATCTCATGCTGAAAACCGGCCTTACGGATGATCTGGATGATCATTTTACGCTGAACACTTGAATCGTCGACAACAAGAATCTTTTTCATAGTAACCCTTTCTTAACGCGCCTTTTGAGGCACCCACCCCATACAGGCTTCAACAACAATACATTTCTGTCCCCAAAATGTAAATGTAACTTCCTGCTTCTTGAACAAACTATAATCGAACTGAACCCCCTCGGGCACGGCATTCTTATATTTGGATGGCGCCGACATCGTCAGGTCCGCGTAGTTCAGTCCGACAAGCTCATTCTTTACATTACCGGCGAGCACGTTACAAAACTCCCCGCAATTATCAAACAAAAGGCTTTCATTCTCCGCGTCCCGCGAACCATACCCAAAAGCTCTTAAAAGTTTTTCTGCAACATCTTCTTTCACGAACAGAACAAATGTCCCGACCGCATTCTCATTCTCAAGATCTTTCGGCGAAAGATAATAATTGATCGATGCTACATACGCCGGCCCGTTGAACTTCTCCATCGGGAAAACGCGCATACGGCTGTTATATTCAAGGATGTCTTTTTCAACAACAATAGGCTCGGCACCGAACTTGACATGGCACATTTTATCAAATGTGCTCTCGACCACGCCCATGATCGTTGTATATAAAACCTGTTTGTCGAACTCTTTTACCATAAGGACCTTATATATAAAATTTACTATAGTATTTTACTAGAGTGTTCACAAGAAGAAAAGGGGTTTTAAGAAAATAAGTATAATACCGCGGATATTCTTCCGTTCTGGTGGACGGGCGCGTCGGCCGGACAGCGGC
>DYQZ01000080.1 GCA_020719005.1 Candidatus Omnitrophus sp. | reverse complement strand
TCTTCACTAATAGCATGCTCGATCGAACAGGCTTCTTTATCGGCCAGATCAGGGCTAACCATCAGAAACTCGGTCAAAAACCTGTAAAGGACATCGTGTTTTTCCTGCACGGCAGAGGCTAGTTTCCGTCCGGTCTCGGTCAGGACTACATAGCCATATTTCTCATGAACAACAAAATCCCGCTCAGACAACGCCTTCAGTGCGGCGTTAACGCTCGGGCTTTTCACATCCATCTTTTCAGCGATCTCCCCCACCCGAGCCACACCTTTCTCCCGGGACAAGGCGAAAATCACCTCGAGGTAATCTTCCATATTTTCGCTGAGTTTTTCAGTGTCAGTAGTCATAAACAAATTTCCCTCTTGAAAAGATATAAGTTAGTGTAGCCTAACATTCTATTTTTGTCAACTGAATTTCTTGCTAGTACAGCTAGAACAGCCATGAACATCTTTCTTTACTTCAACGCCGCTAAAAGAAACACGGCGCCCAAGACGACAAGCGCCGAGCCGAACAGAATACTCAAAACCCGCTCGATCAACAACATTCTATCTTCCGGGATAAGTTTTAATATCCCCGATTTGCCCATGACCACCATGATAGCCGCAAAAGATATTGTCACAGCCATCCCAAGAGACACGCTAACGGTCAAAATCAACCCTAGCAAGAACGCATCCATCGATAAGCAAAAGAGCAGGATCATGATAACCCCGGGACAAGGAACGATCCCGGCAGCCACAACCCACGGCCAACCGTTGCGCCCTTTGGATATACGATCATCCCGATCAGAGCAGCCACACCATCCCTTATGGAACAATACCCACAATCCAAGAACAATGATCAGACCATAGCTGACAACTTGCGTCACTGTTGTCACCACGGCCAGACTCTGATTAAAACTGACTT
The DNA here is from genome assembly GCA_020719005.1 of Candidatus Omnitrophus sp. Classification (GTDB taxonomy): domain Bacteria; phylum Omnitrophota; class Gorgyraeia; order Zapsychrales; family Fredricksoniimonadaceae; genus DYQZ01. The sequence goes on along the minus strand of DYQZ01000080.1, from coordinate 3,735 downwards.
GAATGATATACCGCAACCCCAGAACACCCAGCACGCCAGAAAGCGTATGCACGATCGCGATCCCGAGCCCTATCAACATCCCTTCAACAATCGAGATCTTGTGCGCCAAAGCATAGGAGGTGATCACAAACTTGCCGTGCCCGGGGCCAAGCGCATGGACGGCGCCGTATAAAAACGCCAAACCCAACAAGACAAACAATAAACTTTTATTCCCGGTATCGTGCACATCCCGGATCATAGCCGACATCTTTTGTTTCAACTTGTACTGCCAGACAACAATATATGTAAATGCCTTGTTCTTAACAAACGGATCGGCGCGTTTATGGGACACAGCTTCCACTCCCGACACAGACTGTCCGGACGCAGATGTTGAATAAAATCCCGCAACTCCCATAAAAATAAAGAATACCACAATGAATTTCACGATTTTCTCCTAAATTGTAAAAGCCGCATCCACGGCGATTCCATGTCGTAATAAATATTCTCTTCAAAGTCTTTCTTAGTAGGCGCAACCACCTCGCAACAAGCCCCCGCCTCAACAAACAACGGATCTTTCTCCTCAAACAGGATAACCGTATAATATCCTGGATCATAAGTCGCAACAAAAACTTCCTTGAACTGTTCCGTAGCAGAAACATGACAGGGCACAACAAATTCGAAGACAATATTATCCTTCTCAATAACCGCGGTCATCTCCCTGATAAATTTAACCCGAAAAGGTTTGTTATCAATAAGAATAAAACAGAACGGCTCCCCCATCTCCGGGGAAAGTGCTAAAAAAATGTTCTGCTTGATACTCTTTACTTCATTAGGTTCAAACTTGCGGTTCTTGTTGAAATCAAAGTCGTCAATAAATATACTGGCCACCATCTCGTCAAATTCCCAACGAAACTTGAGCTCAGCCAGTCCTTTCTCATCAAAGACAGCCTTGACCCGCTGGGTAATGAAGAAATGCGGATGAGCGTCCGCTTCCCCTGATCCAAAGAAACAACCGATCCCCAATGTAAGCGATATAATAGTTTGTCCTAATAGATATTTCTTTCTCAACAAGCCCTCCTATTCCAGAGACTTCTTACGAAGCCGATGTTCCACATAACCCGCAAGAACCTCATGGACCTTTTCCGGCGGATGGACCACAAAATAATTACCGACAATAGCGTGCCCCATTTCATGACCGACGATCTCCTTTGTAAAATAATCTTCAGTGACATAGATCGTATTCAGCTCGTAAATGTAAAACCCTCTCTCTGGTGATCGGGAACTGCCATATAAACGTTGAAAGATCTCCCCGATCCCCGCCTGATCTTTCAGCACCTTGATCGATCCACGAAAACTACCTAGCTCCATGTCCAGAGCCTTGCTTGCAAAAATAAAAAGCGTGTCCAAGAGCTCCCCCAAACTGTCAGCTGAAAGATCCTGACCTGCCAAAACCTTGTGCTCCGGCCCAATATCCAGAGACATAACAAGCGCTGGTTCGTCAACCCCGCGAGCCAGCTGGATCGAGAAGAAACGAGATTCGATCTTCCTGGCTGCAACAAATCCGTCTGACGCCAGTTTTGGACACTTGAATCAGATTTAAGTTTGCAGATTGCTCCTGGTCAGGGTTATTGTTTTGTTGGTTAAGATTATAGCTTTTTCTTCTTTCCAGCGTTAATCGTTTCTTCTCCTGTCGTTTTTGAAAGATCTCCTCCTTTCTGCCAGCGTAGACATCATTAGGACTAACGTTCTGCAATGATTCATGCGGCGTCTGGTTATAAACGCGGATAGCCTCCTTGATCGCCTGCATCAGCTCCGACGGCGATGTGTAGACCACAAGGCAAAGCTTCTCCTTGATGCTCCGGTTGAACCGCTCGATCTTGCCGCGCCCTTGCGGATGATACGGCGTGCCGAAGATGTGCCGGATCCCGTGATGGGCCAGGTATCCCGCGACAATATCAGACGCAAAGCCGGAGCCGTTGTCCGTGTAAAGCGTGGGCATTTGATCCAGGATATGCCCTTCCTTGCGAGCCTCTTCAATGGCGATCTCCAATACATCCGAGATCGAGAAGCCCGTCTCATCCGGTTTAAGGTCGAAGCCCAGGATCTTCCTTGAGTAATCATCCTCCACCGGAATCAGCTTGTAATAACCCCAGCCGACAATGAACAGGTTGGTCCCGTCGCATTGCCATAGTTCATCCGACTGGGTGGTTTTCTTCTTCCACTCCTTCGCCGCAGGCATTTCCGGCAAAGGTCGAGCATAGATCAGGCCTCTTTGCTTCAGAAGCCGGTAAACCGTTGACTCAGACACAGAGAATGTTTCCTCGTCGGTGATCTTAACCGCCAACAATCTCGGCGAAAGCTCCGGATTCTGCAAAGCGATGTCCAGAACACGTGCAGCCTCATCCGGCCCAAGCTTGTTCCAAACCCTGCGCTGTACAGGCGTCCTGATAAAGGCGGCTTCCTTCTTCGAATTTCCAGAAATTTCAGGCAATTATAACATGACGCAACCTAATGAACAATTTACAAAAGAATCCCGTTGCTGAAACAGCCTCAGCGACGGGATTTTAGAAAGTTAACATTATAAATTTACTTCGACGCTTTAATGATCGCCGCTGGATCAAGAATGAGCGCGACATTACCATCCGCAAGGATTGACGCGCCAACAATTCCTTTAACGCCTGCATAATGCTTTGTGAGCGCTTTTAATACGATCTCGTCCTTGCCCAGAAGGCTATCGACAATGATCCCCAGCTTATCATCGCCATCCGTGATCACAACAACACGCTTGAGCGTATCATCGCTATCTTGGGTGTTGGCTTCAGCCTGGATAACCTTGGACAATTCCACCAAAGACAGCGCATGATCGCGCAACTTCATGGTCGTATTGCCATCAACTGAATAGATGTCCTTCTTTGGCACATTAATGATCTCGGTCACAGCCGAGATCGGAAACGCGCATATCTCACCGCCCACAACAACAAGCAAAGCCGGAATAATCGCCATAGCTGATGACGCATCCGTCTTGCCACCAGAAGCCGCGATCCTGACCTGTACGATGCCCGACTGAAGATCTGACGAGGCTTTCTCCAACGCACTGGTCGTATGCGCCATGCTCTGGATATGCCCCGATGCCTCGTCAAATTTGGACAACGTATTAAGACTATTCAAGACCCCATCCAGATCCGCAAGCGCTTTTTGGGCGCGTGATGGCTCCTTGAACGCAATCTCCAACAGGGACTTGGCCCGACCAACGCCTTGCGCCACTTCTTTTTGGCGCGAAAGATCATGCCGTAATAACTTTTCTGTCCGGGCATATTGCGAACGAATGATCACCAACTCACTCGATAAACTCATCAAATGATCCAGCTTATGCGGATCGATCGCCGGATTCTCCACCAATGTTTCTGCATCCTGTGTCATATGCCTTTCTCCTCGGCTTTAACTTTCTCGATCCACGCCCAATCATCAGAATGAATCCCGGCCGGAACCTCACAACTCTTGCAATGTTGCCGCATTATTTCAAACAATGCTTCCGCACGAGTACTGGCTTCCAAAAGCTTTTCCTGAACATGTCCAGCACCCTCGCCGGTGCTTAAATACTCTTTCGCTTTATTTATGACCTCGTCAATGATCCCCTGCAGATACTCTGCTGACGATACAATATCTTGCCTGCCCATGCGTTCATCACTGAAAACCAATACCAGCTGTGCGTACTGTGAGCGAACCCGCAAAAGGTTTTCGCACGATTTCAATAAT
>DYQZ01000004.1 GCA_020719005.1 Candidatus Omnitrophus sp. | reverse complement strand
CCGCCGTAAGCCCTGACAAGGTCCACTTCAAGATCGCTCAGCCTTGACGGCAACTGTTTATCTTTCGTCGGAATAATTCTCAGCCCGTCTATTTCGTGCTCCCTCTTTTCAAGAGGAGAAAGAACGTAAACCTTATCAAAAAAACGGCGTGGATTATAATAATCCATCAAATGGTCGATCCCGCCGGAAAGATACTCCTCGATAGGATCACTGGGGATCACGGCAAGCACAGGCATCAGACCACCCTCTTTCTTTGGAACGCCATGCTTCCGCCGCCCTTCATAAGGTCCCCGCGAACGCATGACAACTCCTCAAATCCTAAAGACCCTAACAACTGGCCCGCTTTCAATACCCCAGGATGAAGCGCGTCATGGTCATCAAGAACAATGATGCCGCTTCTTGCAAGCAACGGCACATAATCCGTAACATCACGGCACGCGCCTTCCTCGGAATGATCACCATCAATGTGCAAGAGATCGATCTCTTCTTCTTTTTTCCAACTTAACGCGATCTGGTGTGAATCCCCGCGTTTAACACGGACCAGGTCTTTAAAAGCATTGCGTTCAAGCCTTTTCATGAATTCAGGATACGTATCCCATGTCTCTCCCCAAGATGGCGTCCCCGTAAAAAGATCGATCGCAACAACCCCTCGCGCTTTCTTTCGACGGGAAGCAGCAGCGACCCAGGCCGTTGAACATCCCTTGAACACACCGATCTCAACCGCAAGGCCATTCTTCGGAAGATGCCGAATGATCAGATCATACAAAAAACGGCATCGCCGTTCATCCATCATCCCGTCATACGGAGGGACCCAAAAGCCGTATAAACAAGACACTATCCTCCGGCGGGCCTTGACACATATCTTTTGTATTTTCATAAGATTTTCTAAGTCCTGATCACCGACCACTGCGTCGGAAATTTGACAACACCCCGCGCGTCTTTGGCACGAGCAACCACGAATGAATACGCCATATGATGAACATCCAGAAAATCAGTATCCATGCCTTGCGCCAGCGATACCGAAACGCGATAATTACGCGACGGCAGATCAAAACGCGGCAGTGAGATCCTCACAGTGGCACGCCCTGGCGCAAAAGAAGGCAGTATTACTTTTTCATAGGAAGAATTGGCACCATAGACCAACCCCTCTTCATTATAAAAATTAACCCCTACGATCGCATGGTCGAGCGGACCCTTGAATTCCATCTCAACATCGATCGTCAAGGGACTGCCTGAATCAACACTTTCAACAACAGCACCCGCCGCATCCCGGAAACACAACCCTCTGATAAAAGCCTTTGATGCTCCAACAGAAGGCCTCTCCGCCGACATAATCGCAGCGCGCTGGGTATAAACATCTTTTAAATAACAACTGATCGCCTCTTCACTCGGACCAAAGAAAGCAGGGCTTCCTTTACACAGATACAAACAGTGCTCCGTCATCTCACGGATGGAATATTCATTGTGCGACACAAAAACAATGGTCGCTCCGTTACGACGAAGTTCATTGAGTTTCTGATAGCATTTCAGCTGAAAATCACGGTCCCCCACAGCGAGGACTTCATCCAGTAAAAGAATGTCCGCCTCACTGTGAACCGCGATCGCAAACCCAAGGCGCACATACATGCCAGAAGAGTATTGCTTCACAGGGGCATCAAGAAAATCCCCTAAGTCTGCAAATGCCGCAATAGCATCAAACTTCTGACGTATCATCTTCATCGACATGCCGAGGATCGCGCCATTGATATAAATATTCTCACGGCCGCTCAGCATAGGATGGAATCCCGCGCCTACATGGATAAGCCCTCCAACGCGCCCGCGCGTCTCGATCTGTCCGTCATCAGGCATAAAAATACCGTTGAGCATCCTAAGAAGCGTTGTCTTGCCTGAACCATTCGCACCAATGATCCCAAGCGACCCTCCCTGCTTAAGCTCAAAAGATACATCCTTCACTGCCCAGAACTCCCCCAGACGCAGATTGGTGGACGGTACTCTTCCCCCGTCGATAACGGCCGCGGCCATATCCCGGGCGCCATAAAGCATCATCTGCTTAAGGGTCTTTGAGAATTTCTTGCCTGCCTGTAGAGAACGTATCGCGATCGCCATCGTTACAAACGCTCCGGTATCTTTGTTTCAACCAGATAGAACACCCGCCATGCACATAAAAAAAGAATAAATGCTCCGAGTGATGCCGCCATAAATCCTAGAGGGTCAGCTGTTTTTCCATACAAGAACAGGTCCCGCGGCACTTGAATAAAAATGGTCATCGGGTTCAATGCGAATAACCACGCGCTCTTACCCGAAGGAGGATATAAAACAGGAGTGAGGAACATCCAGAAAGTGGTCACGAACATGACGACCTGCGCCACATCCCGAAAGACCGCATTAGCCAATGATAACAAGAGCGCCAGAGCCGTGGTAAGGAACACCAACGGCACCAGTGCCATAATAGCCAACACCGCTGTCCACGGCGGCAGAAAACCATAATAAACACAAACCGCCGCAATAAGTCCCAACTTAATAAGCAATTCAAAGAACGCCTGTGCTAATGAAGCAAGGACCAGCACTTCCCGGGGGAACTTGACCTTGGCGATCATATCCCCGGCCTCAATGAGCGCATTACAGCCGAGCGATATCCCACCTGCAAAGAACTGCCATAATGTCAGCCCCAAGAGCGCGAACAACGGATACGGGACGTTCGTATCCCCTATCGCTAAAATACCCGCACGCTTCAACAGCACGAATGTGCCGATCGCCACGAAAGGCACGATAAATGACCAAGCAATGCCGAGCAAAGACTGCTTATGACGCGCAGACAAATTCCTGATAAAAAGACGGACAACAAGTTCTCTTGCCTCCCATAGTTCACTGACCATAACAGGCCAAACATTTAGCCCCAGCTTAAAAACTTTATTTGGTTCATATACATTGATGCGCATTTTCATGTCCCGTCGATATTACGATCTTTAAGCAACATATCCACATTACGCACGCGCTTAGTGCTTTTTTCAGAAAGACGAACAACAGGCTCTTCTGCCGACGCTGTTGATGATCCGCCATAAGCCTCTCCCGTATTCACTTGTGACAATGCCTCGATCCTCGGCCACACCATGATAAGCGCCGCTATCAGCCAGTAAGGCTCCATGATACGGATAAGAATGAACGTGTTCGCCGTCAACGCATGAACGATCATCCCGATGTTCCCGGCGGCAAAACCAAGGGCAAGCCCCTTGCCCAATGGGTCCTGGATATTCCGATATACCTTGATCGTCTGACGATGAAGGAACCAGACCAATAACGCAAAAGAAACAAAACCAAACGCACCGAGCTCGATCATATTATTCACATACTGACTATCCAGAAAAGAGACCCCTGCCAGACCATAACCAAAGAACGGTGCTGCTTTCCAATAATCAAATGCACGCAACCAGTCGAGCCAACGTGTTGAAGAAGACGGATCAAGCGTTAGTCCAAAGATCTTGACCGGTGTGATCCCTGCCTGCGCCGGCGCATTGAACGTATAAGCCAAACGCTCTTTGACAGGCTCAGGCATAAAAAGAAGACCGACGGAGACCGCAAGCAGCATGATCATGATAAGCGGTATTTTACGCGGCGTCCTGCAATAGAACACTAGCGCCAAATAAGCCGGAACAAGTGCCACATACGATGCACGCGACAGCGTATGCAGAAACGGCCAAATACATGAAAGTGCCAACAGCGAAAGGAGCACGCTCAATGTCTTTGAAGAGGCATGACACAATATTCCCAATGTCACACATAACATCAGGACCTGATAGCCTCCCAATGTATTCGGCTCACCGGAAGGGCCTTCAAAAGGGGCTGAGACGCGGCCTGTTCCTATCTGCGTGAACGCATAAACATTGACCACGAAGAACGTGATAAGAAGTGCCGTGATGAACACTACCGCTGTTTTACGGCGGCGCACGGTCCCGGCGACCAGAAAGAACAAAATAAAATATTCAAGGTATTTAAGCGCATAGAACATGGCCTTGAACGGGTTCCCACCGATAGTAATGATCCCCTGGAACGTTGATATGAAGAAACAACCGATATAGATCCCGATGAAGGCATTCAAGGACGTATGCGGGATGATCTCAAGGCCCTTGAGGACAGATGCTTTCGCGAACCATGCGATCCCCAGGACAACGATGAGGACGTCCTCGATACGGATCGCGATAGCGCGCGTTCCCACAGCGCCCGCGCTGATCTCAGGTGACAATAACATGGCCAGAATAACGAACACCAGCGCCAGATCCATGCGAAAGAACGCCACACCGAAGACGAACAACGCGATGACCATCACCAGCGGTGCGGCAGCCGGCGCTGTTGCAATGAACTGACCGAAAAAGAGACCCGCCAATCCCAACATCCCGACCAACAAGAGCACAGCCGGTGAGGCCTGCCCCCGTATGGAAAAACCGTCACGGTTGAAGGAACTATCAGTCCTGAAGAACACGCTATCCTCTGGAGAACCAGTTGAACGGAGAAAAAGAAGACTTGTTCTTTGTTTCCACATATTCACGGAAATGATAGGCGGAAGCGCCCACCTGCTCTTCTCCCGTGATCTGATTAAGTACGATCCCGAGTACCGGGGCCTTCACATGCTCAAGACGGGATTTCGCCATCTTCAGCACATCACGCGATGTTTTCCCGACTTTATAGACCATCACAACACCGTCGACACGGCCGGCCATGGTCATGGAATCAGGAACAGGCAAAATAGGCGGACAATCAATAAGGACAATATCAAAATTCTTTTTCAGGTCAGCGATCAAGATATCAAACGCAGATGAATTGATGAGCTCGGATATATTATCAATGGAATGCCCGGCGGTGATGATCCTCAGATTATCAAGCCCCGGCATTTTAAGTAACTTATCCACATCAAGCCCGCCCGCCAGGATATCGGTCGATCCTTTTAGGACCTCCTGCCATGTCACTTTACCAAGAAGAACATCCGTTGACCCCGGCTCTCTTTTAAGACCAAAACGTTTGTAGAGCGTCGGGCGGCGCAGGTTCATCCCTAACAGCACGGTCTTTTTCCCGAGCTGCGCCATGGAGATCGCCACATTCGCGATGACCGTTGACTTTCCTTCCTGCTGCTCTGAACTCGTGAACATGATGACCTTCTTGTCACCATTCTTCATCACCTGCAGCAAATTGGTCCGAAGGATCTTAAAACTTTGGGCAAGCCATGATCTGGGTTCGTAGAACGTAACAAGCCCGTCAATACGCGGAACTGTTTTTTCAACCCCATCTTGGGACACAATAAGCGTGTCATCCCCTTTCATGAGCGGGATGATCCCGAGCACAGCAAGGTTCAACTTGGTCTCGACATCCGTGATCGTGTTGATCGTCGTGTCCATGCTCTCCTGAATAAACGCCGCCATCAGCCCCATCAGAAGCCCCGCAACAATACTGACCAGAAAATTCAATTTCACATTTGGCGAGATCGGGTCCCTTGAGGCATTAGCCTGGGAAACGATCGAAACTGACTGATCATCTGTTCCAGCGATGGAAAGCCGCGTTTCTTCACGATTTGATAACAAATTATTATAGGCGGTCATGAGCCGTTCCTGCTCACGTGTGAGTTTGACATAATCCTTCTGATTAGAGGACAACGCACCCTCGTCATTATAGTATTTATTGATCGTGCGGTATAACACTTCACGGCGGCTTTCGAGGAACAATTTCTTCAATACGAATGAAAGGTTGGCCTCCATCTCGGCATCAAACGGCTTGGCCACCGCCCCCTTGATCATGTCGATCATCCTGGTCTTGACCGAGGCAATGACCGTATCCTTCTCGATAACGACAGGGTGTTTCTCGGTATAATCGACCAACAAAAGGAACCGCTCAAACTCCAGCTGAATAAGCCGGCGTTTAAGCCCGGTGAAGATAAAATTATTCGCAAGATCATCCGCAGACATGAACGAGTCGCCTGATGCTTTCTTTTGCGCGATCAATCCGTCGAGTGTCTTAAGGTCAGCATCGATCGAAAGCATCTCGCCTTCAAACTCAAAGGTGCGCTCCACACTGATACGGTCAAGATTAGCTTTGATCTCGGGCGTGACCGCAAAGACTTTTTCGTCCTGTTTGAATTTAAGAAGGCGGCCTTCAGACGCTTCGATCTCCTGACTGTACTGAGCGATCTGAGCATCCACATACTTTAATACCGCCTCAAGCTGATGGCGCTTCCCGAGGGTGTTCTCGACCATATAAACATCAGCGACCGCGCTCGCCACAAGCACGGCTTTCTCCGGGCTTTCCGCCGTCACTGTAATGGTGATGATGGTCGTATCTGGGATCTGCTCAACACGGATCCTGCGCTGATAACTCATGGCCAATGAATGCAAGGCCTGGGCTCTGCGCTCCGGTTCAACAGGCAGGACCTCAACCTTTTCAACCACCTTGCTTAACATATTCAGGCTCTTAAAAAGCCTGAGCTCAGTGCCAAGATCAAGGCCTTTAAGGGTCGCATCACCGGGTTTAGCCGATGAGAGCGCCTGCTGTAAGGGAATGCTCCGTTCAACCTTAAGTTCGATGGTCGCCACATAAACAGGCGTCTGAAGTTTTGTAAAGAAAACGGTCGATAGCACGACCAGGCCAAAAACGACCAGGACCGTCATCCGGCGTTTTCGCATGACCCGCCAATATTCAGAAATAGGGATCTCGTAATTTTGTTCCATTAGAAACCACCCCAGTCCCAGCTTTTACCCTGGATCGGTTGACTTCCGCCCAGACCATACCAGCGCATCAAGAAACCTGACGCCACATCCCAAAAGCGTTCGAGGCTGCCGATAACGGTCGTCGGAAGATAAATGAAATCACCCGGCTTTACGGCAATATCATCTGTCCTGTCGCCTTTGGTGATCATCTTCTTCAAATTCAATTTCAGGATCACCGGTTTTTCGACAGGACCGCGGATAATGATGACATTTGTCATTTCAGCCTTATCTTTGTTAAAGCCACCCGCCGATAAAATAGCTTCCATGACCGACATCTTATTCGTCATATTAAATATACCCGGACTTCCCACCGCGCCGAAGATCATGACACGCCCATCCGTATTAATGACCATCCCGACGCGCGGCTCACGGATATATTCCTTGAGCATCGCCTCCACCCGTTCACGCGCCTGACGACGGTTCAGCCCTGCCACTTTGATATTACCAGCCAACGGCAAAAATATCTCGCCTGACTGTGAAACTTTGTAGGCGGCACGCACCATCTGCCCCCGGTCGCTAAAAGCAATCGTCAGGGTATCCCCGCTGACGATCGTATAGTTGACATCCTCATTATCAGAAACGACCTGTAACTGGGACGCAAGTTCCCGTGTATCCCGTTCATAGGGGGTCATCTGTCCGCTTACGGCAGTGGCTTGCCCCTCCCCAAGAACTTTTTTCCCGTATTCCATGACGCTTTGTTGACGGATCGCTTCAGACACAGGAACCTGAGCCCAAAGGGCTCCTGAGGAGAAAAGTAGCACACCCGTGAATAATAAAACACGTTCTCTCATATCCTTAGACCTCATCCACATTCATCTGACCTCTGGGATTAAGAAAATGAAGGATCTCTTTTTCTTTTTCGGGCTCCAGAACACTTGCAATATAAACAAAATCTTTTTCCGCTAGGTCGATCACTCGCCCCTGTTCTTCGATCTCACGGTTCTCATTGACGAGGACCCTGACCTTGGGACGCGTCGGGAAGCCTGGAGATGATCCGAGCACCATAGCGATCTCGCCGCTATTGAGATATCCAAAAGCACCGACCGGATAAATAGACAAGAAATCGATGAACCTTCTTACAACGACGTCATCGAAAAGAATATCTTTCTTCTTGATGATGATCTTGATCGCCTCATAAGGACTGTAAGACGCACGAAAAACGCGCGGATGGACCAGCGCCTCAAATGCATCACATACCGCAATGATCTTTGCCCAAAGGTGGATACGCACACCCGGTATCCCGCGGGGATATCCCTGCCCGTTCTCACGTTCATGCACATCAAGAACAACGGAGGCGATCTTCTCTGAAAAAACAGGACGGACGATCTCTGCCGCACGCGACGGATGTTGTTTTATATCATTGATATCATCTGAGGAAAGCTGCTGCCCTTTTTGAGAAGCACCCTCAGACCCGACCATACCAAGGTCATGCGTGAACGCACACAAGGCGATGTCACACATATCCTCCCTCGAGAAACCAAGGCTACGGGCAAACCCGGTTGTCAGGATCACATCATTGGCAATATGCGCCGATAAATAATGCTGGCGTGAAAAAGAATACGCCAGCAAAAGAAGGTCGTTATACGGCTCATTGATGAACATATCAACGATACGTCCGATCAGATCCTCGATCTTTTCCCGATGAATGATGCCGGTCAATGCGAACTGAACTGAAGCATGCAATTCCAGATAAAGCGCTTTGAGTTTCTCACCCGAGACATACGAAGGTTCAGAAAAACCCCCTTCTTTGCGACGATATGGATTATCTTTAGGCAGCGGATATGGATCTGATGGAACAAGAGGACGATATTCAGCCTCAAGACGAGGCAACGCTGTCTCAGGCAAAAGAACGCTTCCCTCAAGAGGATCTGATGAGGCGCTTTTCTTCAAGTTCTTTTTAATGATCTGGATCAGTCTGACCATGACGTTGACATCTCGCTATTCTCAGCCACCCGTTTAATGAAATCTTCGTCAATGCTCTTTTTATTCTCGGAATACCCGATGAGTAATGCGATATCCGCCAAACCATTGATCACGCGCGGCACACCCGCCGAGATCTTGTAGATCATTTTCTTTGCCCGCGCCTCAAATATCTCATGCTTGGCCCCTGCCACACGCAATCGATGATCAATATACTGATAACAATCACGTTCATCCAACGCATTGAGGTGATACTCGATCATCAAGCGTTGTTTTAGTTGCGGTAAACTCTTAAGACGTGCACGAAGTTCGGGTTGACCGATCAATATCAGCGTGATCAAAAAGCGGTTGTTCTGCTGAAAATTGAGCAAAAGCCTAAGCTCCTCGAACGTCTCTAAGTCCTCGATCGCCTGCGCCTCATCTATTACTATAACCGTTTCTTTATGATTTTCCAAGTTCCGATAAATGGTCTCATTAAAAAGATGCAAGAGCTCGCCTTTGGATTTATAGTCGTGACGCTCTCCGCCGAGCTGATAGATGATCTCGATCAAAAGCTCCTTGGCCGAATAACGCGGGTTTGTAATGAGCGCTACTTCATACTTGGATGCACTCACGAGCTCATTCAAGAACACGCGGCTGAGGATCGTTTTGCCGCAACCATATCCGCCTGTCAACAGCATCGCGCCCTTGGCATCCCGCACCGTATAAACAAGCCTCAAGAGAGCCTCTTCATGCGCCTTGGAATAATAGACGTACTTCGGGTCCGGCGTCAGTTCAAAAGGTTTTTCAAAAAGAGACCAGTGCTTGGTATACACGCCTCTATTCCCCCCTGATCTGTTCGATCGCCTTGCGAAGCAGAGGCGACTTGATCTGTGTTGTGTCAACCGTAACCTCACCTAAGCCGTCAAATGACCGCGGCCCTGCGGCAGATGTCTGGGGCCTGGGCATAAAAGAAGTATCCATTAAACGCGTCCCCTGGGATCTTTCTTTAGGATGCTGTACGCGTTCTTTCTCCGATGGGGCTTCTTGCTCTTGATGCCGTTCGGAGATCTCGGGATATTCACTGGATGAAAAACTTTTTTGTGCAGACGATGTTCGCAGCAGATCCAACGCCCTTCCAACAGCCTGTGGTTTTTGCTCCGGTTGAACAGCGACCGCGGGCTCCATCACGTGTTTGGGCAATACCATCGAAGACCTGTTATGGATACCACCCCCCGATGAAGACCTGTCGGGAGCCTGCACGAACGGAGATACTTCTTCAGCACTCGTCGATGATGGAACGGCAATAAAATTATTTTCATGGGACCGGGCCACTGCGCGCATCACTTTGTTAAAATGCCAGAATGCATTAAAAAGCATAAGTCCCATCGCAAGAGCCAACATTAAAAAGAGCCCCAAGAACAACTTTGCTGTTAAAAATCCTTCGAGCAGGCTGATCGACCCTGGAAGAACTCCTTCGGCGGCCACGATCCAGCCCTGTTTCTCAAGATAAACATAACGAATGACATAACGCCCCTCGCCCCACTTCAAACTTTTCTCATCAGGATAATAACTCCAGCCATCCCGCCTTTTTTGCATCTCATAGATCAATTTCGTTTCATATTCCTGCCAAAGACGTTCCCGTTCATCCCCTCGCGGTAGACGGGGAAGGATATATTTTCCGTCATTACCAATAATAAAAAATGTATATGATCCAAGATCCCCGCGTTTAGGGACCTCACCGGAACGGGCGGTCTGCTGTGAAAATATGATCACATCCTGTTCAATGTTGGATAAATGCCAGCGGATCGCGTTCTTAACAAAGAACACACTGCTTAAGATCAAAAAAAGCATAATGACCCCGACGAGGATAGCCCCCTGGGTCAATAGAAATCGCAATGTCCGTTTTACAAGATCGATCTGCACAACACTCCTATTTCTTCTTACTAAGGAACGCCCTCCCTGTCCGCATCAAGGATAAGATGAGCAGGAAAATAAGCATGGCATTGAAGAACTGGATACCAACTCCCAATGGATTACGCAAACGCTCAAGCACCAACACGTTAAGCCCCAGGATAAAACACACCAGATAAATGAACAGCACGGCCCCTACTTCAGAGAACCCCAGGCTTAATAAACGATGATGAAAATGATCCCTGCCCGTATGATCAAGCCACTGACGGAATGTCTTCACCTCACCATTCTTGATACGCGAGATCGTGATATAGATCATATCAAACACCAGCACCCCCAGGATAATGGTCGGAACCCCCAGTGCTACAATGAAACCGTCATTCGACCATCCGCCGTACAGTGCCAGGCACGCCAGCATAAAACCAAAGAAAGTGCTTCCGCCATCCCCAAGATATATTTTTGCCGGTTTAAAATTATAGAACAAAAATCCCGCTGCACTCCCCATCAGAACAGCACCCAAGAGCGCCACATCAAGCTGACGTAAATAAACTGCCATTAAAAAGAAAAAGAAGGCTGCGATCATGGTCATGCCGGAAGCCAGGCCGTCCAGGCCATCCATAAAATTCAAGGCATTGATGATCCCGATGATCCAAAGGAGTGTGATCAGCCATGCGATGAGCGTTCCCAAAAGCGTATGCGGCATAAAAGAAACAATAAGCCCCGACGACATCACAATGATAGATGCCAGAAGCTGTCCACCAAGACGCACCACGGAAGAAAGGCCGCGAATATCATCAACGATCCCCATGATCGCAATGATCGAACCGCCGATCAGAATAGAAGTGAATTCATTGCTCCAGGGCAAATGAAATAAAGCGGCCATCCAAAAAGCGATCAGGATCCCCAGCCCCCCCAAACGCGGCACAGGCTTAGAGTGTAGTTTACGTTCATTCGGATGATCCAGGATATTAAAACGATGCGCAAGAACGATCATCAGAGGCGTTAAAACAACAACAAAAAACATAGCAAGAAAGAAAGGATCCCGAAAAAGAAGTACAGTGCCCCAAAGATGGTGATAGGCTGCGATCATGCGTCTAGGCTCCTGTTAATTATCGGACGTAACACCAACAGTTTTATTTTGACGCTGATAAATAAATAGTCAAGAATAGAAGTATAAAATACTTATCTTATATAAAGAAAGAGGGGCACGAAAAAAGTAGGGACACGATGACTTTTCTTATTATTTATGTTAGAAAAGTCATCATGTCCCTATTTTTTCTACTTGACCAGTTCCATCGCTCCGTTCAATTCATCCTGAACAGCCTTCAGGTCCTGCTGTTTCGTATCAACTTGCTGACGAAGGGCTGTGAACGCTTTATCTTTAGACCTCAATTCTGTTTCCAATGCCGCGGTTTTCTCTTTCAGCCTTAAAGCCTCGGCATTCATAACATCTTTCTCTTTCACTGATGCTTCTAATGAGGCTTTCAATGCTTTGATCGATGCGTCCCTCTCCATTATTTGAGCTTTAAGAGGTGCTGACTCTGCCTGGATCTGGACGATCTTCCCCTCTAATTCTTTACGCGCCTCATCAAGGTTTGTGCGTCCCGCCCCTTGCACATTAGACAATAAGGCCATGGCCTCGGCATATTGTGCCTCGAGTTTGCCCAGCTGATCCTTCAACAGAACGAACTCGCCGTTCATTTTTTCACGGGTCTGGATCAAAACAGATTCGCGCGCCTTTTGAGCCTTGATCTCCTCCTCCTTCAATTCAACCGTCTTTTGAAGTTGACGCGACTGCTCAAGCAATGGTGCCTTAGCCGCGTCGATCTCAACACGACGGGATTCGATCGAACCCGCCTTTGACTCCTTGAGGGTTTGTTCCATACGGGCCTTCTCTTCATCAAGAGATGTCTTGTCCTGTTTCATCATATCAAGATCTTTCTCCAGCCCTTCGATCCTGAACTGCATCTGAGATACGGCCAATTCTTTCTCCTTGAGGATCATTTCTTTGGCCTGCATTTGCCGCGTGAACTCAAGAGACTGCGCATTCAACTGCGCCTTCAGCGCCTGCGCTGTCTTTTCGATCTCTGCTTTTGAAGCGCCCCATTTTTCCTCAACCGCTTTTATCTCATCCTGACGGGAAGCGCTAAGTGAAGAAACCTTAAGCGTCATATCAGCTTCTTTCACTTTTAATGCCTCGCGCAATTGAAGGATCTCCGCCGACATCTTTGCTTTCTCTTCCTTGAGCGCATTTAATGCCGCCCGCTGTGCATCTTGCGCCGATCTCGCATCCGACGCTGTTTTAACACGGCCATCCAGATCGGCCTTCAATTCATTAAGACGCATATTAAGCTGTGCGATCTTCTCTTCATAAGAAACCTTTAACGCTTCCGACGAAGAACGGGAAGCTGCCGTCATGCGTTCCATCTCGGCCTTCAGAGCCGCCATCTGCTTTTCCCAACCGGCATTCGTAGCAGCCAACTTGACAGATACGCCATCAGTCTCCGCCTTGCGCTCAGCTTGTAACGACGACAAACGAAGCGTCAGGTCCGTGATCTGTTTTTCAAGAGGCCCCCTGGTCTGAGCAATGGTCTCATTCATCTTCTGGTCAAATGCTGCCTGCTGGCTTTCAAGCTGAGCCATTTTGCTTAATGATGTCTTCCCTTGTTCTTCCGCCTGAGAAAACTTGCCAACGAAATTATTGCGCTCTTTGGTCAGGCGCATGATCTCGGCATCTTTATCCTTGAGAGCTGTATCTTTCTCGAACAAATTTTTCTCGAGAGACCGCAGCGTATCTTCCAAAGGCTGACGGGCTTCTTCAATACGCTTGCTGATGGAACCCTGGAAATTTTTAAGCTCCGCATCCGTCTGCTGGAATTTCTTATCCAACGAAGCCTTGTTCCCCTGAAGCGCTGAAAGCTCACGTGTCAGTTCAAAATTCTTCTGACGCAACTCTTCTACACTTCGAGCTCTTTCCTCAGAGGACACCGACAGCCCCTCTGCTGTAGCCTTAAGAACAGAGAGCTCATTACCAACAGACGTCTTCTCACGCACCGCCTGATCAAGTGATTGACGCAAAGCCTGCGCTTCTTTCAGCGACTCCGCTGCCATCTTGTCCTTATTTTCCAGTGCTTCTTTAAGTGCCGCGGTCAATTTCTCGACCTGACTTTCCAGTTCAACGGTCTTAGCCTCCGACGGAGCCTTGGCCTGAGCTAAACGTACAGGAAGCGCGCTCTCACTTTCAGTTAATTTATTCGTCAGACCCGTGACCTGAACTTTAAGCGACTGACGGTCACGCTCGACCTCACCAAGGTTCTTAAGGAGCTCATCGCGCTTAGCGACCATTTCTTTTACCATTTTTTCCTGTTGTTGATACAGGTCCTGCGCGGTTTTAACTTCATTTTCAAGAAAACTGATCCTGTCCTTAAGAGGGACCTGCATCTGATTGAGCTTTGATCCGGCGAGGATCTCACTTGCACGTAACTGATTCTCAAGGTCCTTGATATGCTTTTCCAAAGGCTCTTTGGCCTTCACCACACGCTCCGCAACAGAAGCATTCACCGCCTCCATTTCCTTTTTTAACGCCGCAATGTTCCCTTCAAGAGAGGCCTTTGCTTTTTCCTGAGAAGCAAGTCCCATAGAAAGGTTCTGTTTTTCCTCGCTTAAACTTTTTAATACCGCTTCTTTTTCCGCGAGGCGACCTGAAAGGTCCTTTGCCGCCATGTCCAACGACGAGATCTTAGCTTGCAACGCCTCCGCTTCTTTCCCACTCTTTTCTTCAAGCGCTTTTATCTCGGCACTCATCTCATTCCGGACCTTTACCACTTGAGCTTCCAGGGGCTGGCGCACATTAGTCTCAGCTTGTGCCAAACGCTCGATCGCGCTCTTTTCATCAACGGCCGCTTTAAGCTTTATTTGCTCAAGCTGAGCATTCAACTGCATCTTTTCAGTAATCAACAGATCACGCTCTTTGGTCAAACCAACCAACGACGTATTCAACTGATCAAGTGCCGCCATCTTGGCCCGAAGCTGATCGGCGGTCAAACCTATCTCTGCACGCAGCTTATCCTGATCTTTCTTCGCCTGAATAAGTGCTTCTTCCAAAGGCTTCTTGGCAAGCGCCATCTTCACAACAACATCTTCTTCCTGCGCTTTCAACGCCGTGCGCGTGCTGAGCAATTCCTGGCCCATGCCAGACTGCTTAAGACGCAGGTCTTCCGCCTGTTTTAAAAGCATCGCCTTATCCGCACTAAGTACGTCGATAAGACGCTGTTTCTCTGTCATATCCGCCGTCTGCTCTACGATCTTTTCTTTGAGTGTATTTAACTCCTTAAGAACAGGCTCTCTGGCTGATGCAACCTGATCAGGGATCGAGGTGCTAAGCGATGACAATTTAGCTGTCAGCATGACCCCCTGCTTCTCTCTGATCACTCGTTCTTTTTCCGAAGCGACCAACGCTTCCTTGACCCCATCAAATTCAGCATTCAGGTCTTTAAGCTCTTCAAGCTTTACCGCAAGCTCCTCTTTTGCTTTCGTTAAAGCATCCTTGAGTGTACTATTCTCCGTCTGAAGAGGAGCGCGAACAGCCGCAACTGCAGTAGCGACCTGGGCGGGAATCGCCTGTTGTACACGCGCCAATTCATTCTTCGCGTCATTCAATGAAACATTCAATTTTAAAGAAGCCGCCTGTTCTTCTTTCAGACGCAACGACAACGCATCACGTTCCTGCTTCATTGCAAGAAAAGAATTCTCACCTGTCTTTAGCTCATCTGAGAGCGCTTTAACACGAACGTCGAGCGACTGACGTAATGCCGAAAGTTCATCCTGCAATGCTTTTTCTTTCTGCCCCGCCTCTTTATTGAACTGCGCTAATTTCCCTTCAGCTTCCTGACGGGTCT
Organism: Candidatus Omnitrophus sp.; assembly: GCA_020719005.1. GTDB lineage: Bacteria > Omnitrophota > Gorgyraeia > Zapsychrales > Fredricksoniimonadaceae > DYQZ01. Next base: position 30,665 of record DYQZ01000004.1, on the reverse strand, counting down.
TCACAGCTTCTGCACTTACTGTTTCCACGGCACGCTGATTTTCCGCCTTTGCCATGGCCAAACGATCTTCAGCCTGTTGACGCATTTCGACAACCTTATTCTCGGCCTGACGAATACGCTCCTCAACCTGCTTCATAAGATCGTCGGTCTTTGCCTTCATCTGCGCCTCTAAGTTCGCGATACGCACACCGCCCGCTTCTTTTTCCTTAAGGCCCTCCGAGCGGACCTCATCAAGCGTCCGGGCCAATACAGTATTTTCCTTCTTTAGAGCTGCAACTTCATTCACCAAAGAATTCCGCTGCTGACTTATTCCCTCAAGGCTTGTCTTCACGCCAAGCATTGCATTCTGGGCATTTAGGAGTTCTTTATTAAGCACGCCCATCTTTTCCTGCAGCGTTCTCTGCTCCGCCTCACGGCGAGCTTTCTCGTCGTTGACCTTAGAAAGGGCATCAGCCATTGCAGCCTTCACATCCTCATCCGCTTTTTGTTTTGTCTTTGCCAGTTCCGCCTCAAGAGGTTTCGTTGCGTCCATGCGGACCGCTGCCAGCTTTTCTGGAAGAGCACTGGCGGTCGCCTTAAGATCCGCCTCAGTGCGCATGAGATCCGCGAGGATCTTTCCCTTTTCGGCCTTAACACTGTTCAATTCATTTGACGTCAGATCACGTTCTTTGACCAACTTCGCCAATGCTTCGGCACGACGGGACAATTCCACATCTTTCTGGCCGATCGCATCTGACATCGCAGACGTTCTCTTCTCTAATTCAGCGATCTTATTCTGTAACGGCTCACGCGCCGCCGCAACAGACGCCATGACCGACTGCTCGATCTTTTGAGGCACGCTGGCCTCGACGATCTTCATTTTCTCGATGAGATCCTGATGCTCTTTTGTCAGTTTGGCATAACCTGCGCGTTCGCCCGCCAATGAACGCGTTACTTCTTCTTTCTCTTTGGTCAAAAGAACGACCTGCGCCTGCCTGTCAGAAACCTGCTGATCAAGCGCTGACACGCGCGCTCCGGCATCTGCCAATGCTTTCTCAAGAGAGGCTTTCACTTCTGCTGTTTGTGCCTGTGCGCGTTTAACATCCTCGCCCGCTTTAACCTGAAGCGCCGTCAGATCGCCAGCTGTCTTTGCTTTTAACGCGGCCATCTCTGCCTCTAACGGCTGCGCCACTTCAACACGCAGCGCGGAAAGACGCTGTGGGATACTCTTTTCAGCAGAAGAAAGCTTCTCCCCGACGGACTTAAGATCCGCCTCAAGAGAAATAACGCGGTCTTGAGATGTTTTTAGTTCTTGCTGCAGACCCGTTCTCTGACGATCAAGTGCCGTTAACCGGTCTTCTCTCTCTTTGATAACGCTATTCTGTTCCTTTATCTTCTCGCTAAGTTCCGTGACCTTTCCTGACAAAGACGCCTGTGCATTTTGCGCGGCCGCCTTCACATTCGTCAATTCAGCACGACCGGATTCCTGAGCCTGACCAAGTTGAAGTTCTGCTTTCTTCTGGACCTCAACAAGAGCCGTTTCAGCAGCCTTTAATCTTTCAGTGAACAGTGCTTGAGCCTTCAGCGCCGCCTCTTCTTGACGCTGACGCTGTGCCAGCGCTTCCTTAAGCTGCACATCAAGTTTGTCCTTTGATACAGCCAATGCTTTTAAGGCCTCATCTTTGGTCTGAATGCTCTTTTCCGCATCACTGATACGGGCCTGAAGCGCGGTTTTTTCATTCTCAGCCTTGATCCTCAACTGCTCATTCGTAAGGTCCAAGGTCTTCTTCTGATCGACCAGTGACGTATTAAGACGGGCCACCTCTGCCTGAAGCGGACGTGTCGCTTCATCACGCGCTTTACTACGCGCTTCTTCGATCTCTTTAGGCAAAGCCTCTTTAAGACGCGATGCTTCTGCTCTGGAGACATCCAACGCACCGCTCAACTGCGCCGCGCGACCCTGTTCTTCTTTTAACTGTGCCGACAAACGATCTTTCTCACTCAACAACTGAACAATATTCTTTTGCTTCTCACTTAATGCCGCATTTAACGCCTTTTCTGTTGAATCCAATTCAGCAAGCCTGGCATTCAATGGCGCTTCTGTCTGTGCTTTCAATTGCGAAAGACGCAAAGGCAATGCAGTCTTTTCATCATTGAGCGCCTTTTGTGCATTCACAAGCGCCGTCGATATCGCACTCTGCTCTTCCCTGGAACGATCAACCAACAACGACAAACGTTTGACTTCTTCCACTGCCGCATTCTTATCTTTAAGAAGACCATCCCGCTCTGTTGTAAGCCGGGCATACACTTCTTCTTTTTGATGTATCAAGGACGCATTGTCTGCGAGCTTCTTCTGCAAAAGCATGACTTCATTCTTAAGCGGCGTCTCAACAGACAACAGTTGTTGCGGCACACCGGCGACAAATGCCTCATGATCCGTCCTTTCTTTCGCCAACAACACCTCAAGATCACTCTTTGCTTGTTTAACTTCATTCATTTCCTTCAAGAGTGCCGCCTGCCGCGCCCCGGCATCTTTGATCAGTGCCTCTTTCCGGGACAACATCTCCTGCATCCCGCGTGCGCGCTCTTCTGCATCCGCGATCTTCACTGTCAACGGCTTCTCGACGGAAGCCAACTGCTGTGGTATGGATCCCTTAAGCGCCTGCAGTTCTTTGGCCAACGTTTGATTTCCCGCATCCGCTTTCATTTTCTCCGCCGTCAGCGTCGCATATTCTTTCTTAACAAGCGCCAATTCCTGGCCAACCGCAGAAAGATCAGCCTCCAACCCTTTGATCACCTGGTCCTTTTCAAGGGTTGTTTTCTCTAGCGCACTCAATTTAACGTTGAGCGGTGTCTGTACCTGCGAAAGACGTTCCGGGATCGATGCCTGAAGACTTTCCGCCTCTCTTCTCGACGCCATTAAAGCCTCTTCCAAGCCTTTCTTCTCATCCAACAACTGCCCAATATTCTTTACTAACGCATCCTTTTCTTTCGTAAGATCATTCAATTCTTTCTTAGCATCCTGAAGTCTTGCACCCGTCACTGACGCTGTTTCTCCTGCGCGCGTCAATGACAAAGAAAGCCCTGCTATCTCTTCTTGAGCCCCTTTAAATTCTTTTTGAAGTGCCGCCTGCGCACCGTTCAACGCTGAAAGTTCTTTTTCTTTTGACGCCAATAGCGCCGCATTCTTATCAAGTTCAGCGACGATCTGTGCTGTTTTTGCCTCAAGAGGGCGCAGAGCCTCAGACACCTTGAGCGGAATACTCTTTTCAAGCGCAGCTTTATCACTGCTCAACTGTTGGATATCAACAACCGCGTTTTCTTTTTCTTTAATGACCTGATCCAACTGCGTCTTAAGCGCCTGTGCCTCTTTCCCCAAGACCGACAAGGCCTGCTCTTTTTCTTTCAACAACGCATCCTTAGCCTTTGCAACTCCTGCGACCTCGACCTCACGACTTTCCCAACGCGCCTGAGAATCTTCTTTCAACTTAGTCAATGCGGCATCTTTTTCGCCGATCACCTTTTGCATCTCATCCATGCGCGTCTTAAGAAGCATTTCCAGCTTGCCGTATCTTGCGTTCACGCCTTCGATCTGTTTCTTAAGCGCCTCGCGCTCAGCTGAAAGATCTTCCACAGTTTTTGCCTTAACCACGAGCTGGGCTGAAACATCCGTCAACTTGGCCTTCACCCCCGCGAGTTCATCCGTGACAGGTCTTAACGCTTCCGCCTGCGCCGAGGCAAGTTTCTCCGGAAGGAGCGTTTCATTTGTCTTTAAGGCCTCGCGTGTTTCAACAAGCTGGCCTTTAAATTGTGTTAACTGCCCGCTTAGATCAGCCACAGCAACGTTCAACGTATCGCGCTCTTTCATGACCGCCCCCAGCTGGGTCAAGATACGCCCTTTTTCCGTCTCAGAAGACTTATAGGCACTGTTCATGTCAGAAAGCTGTTTCTGCAACGCTTCCACTTTTTCTTTCAGCGGCACCTCAACGCTCGCGACCCGCCCCGGGATCGATGCATTCAATGTTTCCTTTTCCTGCTGCAGCGCCGACAATGCCTGCGTCAATTTGGCACGTTCATTATCAAGGCTCGCCGCTTTCTTGGTCATCTCTTCAAGCCTTATCTGAAGGCTCTTAGCTTCGTCCGACTTATTCTTCAACGCTTCACTTGCCGTCGTGTATTTTGCCTCAGCCTCTTTAACCTGCAAAGCGATCGGTTCCTGGGCTTTTAATAATTTCTCAGGAAGAGCATCTGCTTCAGAAGCAAATTTCTCCCGTGATTCCTTAAGCTGACCTTCAAGTGATGAACGTAACGCCTCCAAAGATACTTTATCTTTTAAAAGCCCATCTCTCTCTTTGATCGTCGCGCCAAGGGCCTTTTCTTTCTCTTCAAATGCCTGCGCTATCTTTTCAGCACGCCCCTGCAACGCCAAAAACTCTTTCTTAAATGCCGCTGTCTCTTTCAGCGTCGCGGCTTTCTCATTTTCCAGCCCGTCGCGTTCCTTTAACAGCGCCGCATTTTCCGCCTTCTTGCTATCAATGTCCTGACGCGCGCGCGCGATATCAGCCTGCAACAACGCTATCTTTTCATTCGCCCCTCGCACAGCCGCACCCAAAGAATCCTTATCCTTCATAAGCTGAGCTTTTTCTTTATCCAATGCGCTTATCGCGTTCTCTTTCTCAGCAATGGTCTTTTGCGATGTAGCCACCGTCTCTTCAAGGTCCTGTATCTTTTCTTCCAGCGGTCGTTTGGTTTCAGCCAATTTGACCGGCAATGCCTCAGCCTGGTCTTTTTGATCAATCGTTAACTGCGCCACACGCGCCACAGCCGTATTACGCGCTTCAAGAAGAGCAGCATTCTCCTGCATAACCTTGGTCTGCTGAGATAACAGCGTCTGGATCTTGTCGTTCGCTGACGTTAACTGAGCTGAAACCTTTCTCAATTCCTGTTCAAGCCCGGCAGCCTTTGATTCCAACGGCTTCTTTGCTTCCGCGATCTTCCCCGGCATCTCTGCCACCGCTGCCATTAAAGATCCTTTTACATCTTTGAGCGCCGCTTCCAGTTCACCTTTTGAAACAACAAGTTTTTCTTTTTCATTCAACAGATCCGCGTGCTCTTTGGATAAAACATTGAACTGAGCCTCTTTATTCTTCAACCCTTCATTCAACGACATCCACTCTGCCTTCACCTTTGCCAATTCTGCCTCAAGAGGTCTTTTAACTTGTGCCAACTTCTCCGGCAGTGATGCATTCTCTTTGGCCAATTCCGCTTTCACGTTCTTTAACGCCTCTTCCGTCGATGCCTTCAACTCAACGGCTTTGACTTTCTCTGCGGACAAAACATTACGCTCCCCGGTCAACACGGTGAGAGAATCCTGTTTTTCTTTCAATGCAATGTTAGACGCCTCAAGCGATGCCTGCACTTTTTTCAACTGCGCATTCGACGCATCCAAAGACGCCTGCACTTTTCTCATTTGCTCATCAGCATTCTTCTGCTGGAGGGACAGCGCCTCTTCCGACGCCTTTACCTTCCTCAAGCCATCTTCCTGAACAGATGCCAATTGAACCTTCGCCGCCTGAGCCTTTGCAACACCCTCTTCCTGAAGATCATCAAGCTTCATTTTTAATGTCTGAACATTGCGCTCCGCCTCAAGTGAAAGCTTTTCTTTCTCGCTCTGTAGCGTCGCACGTTGCCAGGTCAACGCTTCACGTTCTTTGCTCAAGACCAACAGTGCCGCATCTTTATCTTTTAAAGCCGCCTCCAATGAGACCGTCTTAAGTGAAAGTGCGCCGATCTTTTCTTCCAACGGTTTCCTGGCTTCAGCAAGTTTTAGTGGCAATGCCTCAACCTCTTTCGTCGCAGTCTCCTTTAATGTCTTAAGCTCCTCTTCGATATTCGCGCGTAAGACCACCAGCTTTTCTTTTTCTTTCAAAAGAGCATCACGCTCAGTGGTCATTGCCTTCATTTTCGCTGCAAGATCACTTATGCTCATCTGCATCCGCGCCGCTTCTTCTTTTGCCTTTGCCTCAATATCCGCAATTTTTCCCTTTAACGGATCCGCCGCCTTCGCGACCTCGAGGGGGACACTCTCCCGAGCCACCTTCAATTCCTGTTGAACAGTCTCAAGCGACGTCGTCAACCTCACACGTTCTGCCGATGCCTTAGCCAATGCCTCATCCAAAAAGGCCTTGCGATCAGACAATTCCTTCAAACGTAGCGCGCTTTGTTTACCCTCATCCTGAGCCGCCTTGATCAAGCCTTCAAGGTCTGCTTTCGCCGACATCAATGCATTCTTTTCACCCGCAAAAGAAAGAGCAGTCTTTTCTTTTTCTTTCAAAAGCGCCTCACGGTCAGACGATAATGCCGCGATCTTTTCTTCTTTCACCTTTAGCGTCCCATCCATCTCCGCAAGCTTTTGCTGTAAAGAACGCACCTCTGCCTCAAGAGGCGTCTTCACAGCCCTTAGCTGTTCTTCAAACGTCACTTTTTGCTGATCAAGGGTATTTTTTAACCCGGTCAATTTTGTTTCATACCCTGACTTTATCTCTCCTGACGTCTTTTCTGCGACGATCAATGCCTGTTGTAATTCCGTCTCAAGAACCCGGATCTTTTCCTGCAACGGTGTTTTCTCTAACTCAACAAGCCGCGGCAAAGAAGATTGCACTTCCGCGATCTTGGCTTTTAAAAGACGGATCTCTTCGCCAGACGCATCTTTCATTTGTGAAGCTTCCGCCTTGATCCTGGCGATTTCCCCAGCACTCTCGTTCCTGACAAGGACCACAGCCGCAGCAGCCTCCTCTTTCGCCGCCTTCACTCCCACGACCGTATCATTTTTTGCTAACGCTAACGCTTTTGAGGCATCGTCTTTGACAACAGCCAGCGCCTTAGCCGATTCCTCTTTGATCCTAGCAACCTCGACCGCCGTCCGGGCTTCCGCCTTCTCAATATCCAAACGTGCTTTGGCATCAGCATCACGCGCCGCAACATCAAGAGCGGTGATCTTTGCTTTCAGCATTCCTATCTCAGCTGCCAGAGGAGCTTTTCCTTCCTCAAGCTTTTGAGGCAATGACTGCTGGAACGTTTTTAATTCAGCCTGCACCATTTCCATGTTCTTACGGAGCGCATCACCTGAAGAGAGCGCCGTTGCCAGCTTTGCACTAAGAGCGTCACGCTCTTTCTCAGCCACTTGAGCCTGCGTCTCCTTATCTTTCAATACGATACGCAAGGCGTTGAGCTCTTCTTGTATCTTAGCCACCCTGCCATCCGCATTAGCCAACGCTTTATCAGCCTCGGCCTTGATCTTCTCCTGAGCCAACTGCGCGTCTGTCTTCATTTTCTCGACGATCAACGCTGAATCATTCTTTGCCACCTGCACCTGAAGTTCGGCATTCTTCTTAAGCGCCGCCATTTCATCCTGCAACCCGCTGATCTTCGCAGTAAGCACAGCCTCGCTCTTTTTTGCATCCTCACCCTTGAGTAAAAGAGCATCCCTCTCCTGCTTCAACGACGCGATCATCCCCTCACGTGAAGACAATTCCTGCTGGACTTTGAGCGTCTCCTGTTTAACAAGGGCCAATTTTCCATCATAATCCAAACGCTGTGCGCCTAATTTACCCGCGGCGTCCGTCTTATCCTGTTCAATCTTATTGTTGAGTTCATCGATCTTTTTCTGTAACTCTTCCCTGACCGCCTTGACCTTAACATCAGCGTCTGTCTTAGCCTTACCCATTTCAGCCTGAAGAGCCGTCACTTTTTCCTCATACTTACCCTTGATCACCTGCACATCTTTAAGGGCCGCTTCTTTAACCGTCGCAATATTTGAGGTCAGCTGTTTGATCTTTTCCTCATACGGCACCTTAGCCTCAGCAACGCGACGCTGGGCATCTGCCTCCCTGGCGCCTAATTCCTGGCGTAATGTTTCGATCGTTGCTTTGGAAAGGCCTTCCGCATTCTTAAGAGCACCTGCCGTCTCATTCTTTGCACTCAACAACGCCGCTTCCAAATTCTTTATTTTTTGATCTAATTGCTCTTTGATCGCCGCTACTTTGGCATTTGCTTCATCATCCTTTGATTTAAGTTGCAGATCCAGACTGCGGACCTTGTCCTCAAGCACTACCGACGCCTGCTTGATCTTCTCATCCGTTAGGGTCTTTTGAGCCGACGCCTTACTTTCAAGTTCAACGATCTTTGCCTGCTGAACAGCTGTTTCTTCCTGAACACGCTTCGCAAGGTTGGTCTTAAGCTTGTCGAGTTCATCGCCGACCCTTCTTAACGAATCACGCAACAAAAGTTTCTCATCATCAGTCTTTCTCATCTGAAGTTCGATGCCCTGCTTTTGAGCTTCCACTTCAGCAAGCCTGATATTCTTTTGCTCAAGGGAGAACTGCAACACTTTCAATTCCTGGCTCAATTCATCCGCCCTGCTCTGCAAAGGCCCGATGGATTGTTCGATCTGTTTAGGCAAAGACTGGTCCCGTTCAACGATATTCTTTTGCAAGCCGTCGATCTTGGCCTGAAGCAGTTCCTTTTCTCGAGACGCTGTCTCAGCATTCATTTTCGCCACTTCTTTTTCCATGACGAGTTTTGAAAGCTCCGCCTCTTTAGCAAGCAATTTGTCCTTTGCCTGCTTCAGTTCCTGTTGGGCAAAGAAAAGCTCGTCCTGCGCCACCATATCAAGAGGCGCCGCATGCACGCCGTACGGCATAAGATTCGATGACAGAAAAACAACTGCAAGAATACCGGGAAGAATGGATTTTTTATTCATAGACTTTCACATTGTTGTTGATGATCTCGACCATGCGAGCAAGTTTTTTCTTAAGTTCGACAAGTTTGATGTTCAGGGACTGGATCTCTTTATCCGCGCTCTCTTTTTGTGAACGTGCATTCACAAGGTCCGCCTGGACGCTTTTTAATTGCCCTTCAAGTGCACTACGGGCAGGAAGAGCCTCATCGAGTTTTTGCTTCAAGACAACCGCCTCAGCCTCTTTCACCCGCACTTTTTCCTCAACCGCATTCTTGTCTGCCAAAAGCATGGTCACATTTTCCGACAACGACACATTGTTGTTCATGACCTGATCAAGCCGTTTCTCCACCGTCGCCAACCGACTTTTACACACGTCAGCATCATTTGAAACAGCAACCGCGGGCACCATAACAAGAGGAGCTTCAACCGTTTCCTTGACGGGAACAGACACCGGCACCACAAGCGGGGCATTCTTGAGCGGCCTCTCCACAGGCTTTGTCTCACGCAGAGAAGAAGGTGAATAACTTTCCACATGAGCGATATCTTCATCAACCGTCTTTTCTTCAGCCTTAACAGAAGGCATGCTCACAACAGGCGCTGCCATTCTTTTTTTTCCCGCGTTACCAACAACAACGCTTCCGCCAACAACAATATGACTGAACGTTTCCTCCGTCAGTTTATATTCAGGCTCATCCGCGATCATAAGCTTTACCATGACCGGATACGCCTCGACCACTTTCAGATAAACCTGCTCGCCATTAGATGTACCAACAGTGACCATATCCCCGGGTTTTACATCTTTCTCGGTCAGGTCCGCAAAAGCGATCTTATATTTATAATTGATATTGATGATCTCAGCACTTTGCTGGGCAAAAAGGGAGGTAACAAAAAGGACACATCCATACACAAGGCAGCATACTAAAAACAATGTCTTTTTCATGCATTTTTCCCGTCGATATTAACAAGGAGTTAAGTAGAGGATTTTTTAAAGAATGAACTTATGTTATGATACCCCTAGAGGTTAAAGATGGCAACTTTAAATTATAATATAAACTAGTTAATAGAGTTAATTAAAAGGCATCACCATGTCAGCGTCTCTAGCCCGAAAACACCTGCACGCTTGTGCAAGCACAGAAAAAGCACGTATCCTCTCCTCTTTCTTTAAAACAGGACCGGGCGAATATGGTGAAGGCGATGTCTTTATCGGCGTAAAAGTACCTGAGATCCGTAGCATTGCCCATACATTCCATACTCTTGATAAGAAAGAAGTTACATCCCTTCTAACATCCCCCATCCATGAAGAACGGCTCCTTGCCCTTTTTATCCTGATCGAACAATACACGTGCGGCACAACAACGGAAAAAGAAAAGATCATTGCGCTCTATCTGAAACACACAGGCAGCATCAATAACTGGGACCTGGTCGATCTTTCAGCCCACAAACTGCTCGGGGATCATTTGAAAGATAAACCCCGCACTTTGCTCGATCAACTTGCCCGTTCAACAAATATGTGGGAACGCCGTATCGCCATCGTCAGCACTTTTGCTTTTATCCGCACAGGCGACATCCACGATACTTTCCGTATCGCCGACATGCTTCTTTCCGACGATGAAGATCTTATTCACAAAGCTGTTGGCTGGATGTTGAGAGAAGCTGGGAAAAAAGACCTGCGGGCACTGAAGGATTATCTTACGCCGCGCTATCAACAAATGCCGCGCACGCTCCTACGCTACGCCATCGAAAGATTCCCACGCCCACTCTACAAAAAATATCTGGAAGGAAAGATCTAACCTTTGAGATGATCCAAAAGGATCTTGATACCGATAAGGATAAGGATAACACCGCCCGCGAACTCCGCACGCTTACCCCATACACAACAGCAGAACCGGCCGATAAAAACACCGGCCAAAGAAAGAATAAAGGTAACTACACCAATGATCCCTGCAGCCAACAGCACTGGCTGTTCAAGCATAACAAGACTTACCCCGACGGCCAGTGCATCAATGGACGTCGCCACCGCTAAAAGCAAAAGCCGTTTGTTCGTCATCACGCCTTCTTCACGTTCGCACTTCTCCTCGGACGAGAACGCTTCATGCACCATCTTCCCGCCGATAAAAGCCAACAGCAAGAACGCCACCCAATGATCGAAAGCTCTGATGAAATATTTTAGCTGCACCCCCAGCACCCATCCTGCCAACGGCATCATCATCTGAAAGAACCCGAATGCGCCCGCGATCTTCAGCGTATCACGCATGCTTTTAACCCCCGATGCCCCGGCCGCCACCGCGACCGCGAACGCATCCATCGAAAGCCCCACCGCCGTGAACAGGATCATCAAAATAGTCATAACACCTTACAATCTATTGTGCTTTTTATAAGCCATGGGTCGGCATACCCCAAGCGCGAGTTAAAAAACCGTCCACCCCTAACCAAAAAGAAAAGACGGTTTTTTCTGTCTGAGCGATTGGGGTGTGCCGACCAATGGCTCTTTCCAAAAACCCTATAACCGTCCGTCATCTTGTTTAAATAAAAAGGAGCATGTCAACGTGGTGACATGCCCCTTAGAAACTTCGCTCACGCGAAAATTACTCGCCGTAACGGCTGGAACGCGGCTTTTCTGCCGGCGGATTCAGACGCGTCACATTGACAGCCTTAGGACCACGGGAATCTTCCTGAACTTCAAATTCCACATCCTCACCATCAACGAGATACTTGTAACCATCGCCATTGATACCACTGTAATGGACATAAACGTCCTTACCTTCTTCCATTGTCACGAAACCATAACCCTTTTTGCGATCGAACCACTTCACTTTACCTTTTGTCATTTTTGCTTCTCTTTCTTCCAGCTACTGTTTGATCATTTTCCCGACGAACGGGGCTCTGCCTAACCGCTTTATTATTGCTGTACCGGTGCGGTTTCTGCCGGTGTTTCAACCTTGACTTCTTCAGGAGTAACGGCATCCGCCGCAGGTGCAACAGGCGCCTGTGCTTCTACGACCGGGGCCATGCCCTCGTCCGTCGCAGCTGCCGGGACCTCAGCGCCTTTTTCTTCTTTCACGAGCGTTGTGATAACGCGTTTACCTTCTTTTTCAACATAATCAATGACCACATCATCTTCAGCCTTAAGGTCTGCCACGGCATTGATATTGCCAAGCTCTGTTTCAGCAGTGGTCGCATAAACAACTTCAACATCCGCATCCTTAGCGAAATCATATTCCTTCACCGTGACCTGATCAGCCGCAACGCTAACAACCTTACCGAAAGAAAATTTGTCCGTATCAGCTTCCTGGGCAACTGACAAACGAACGCCCACCAAAGAAATCCCAACCAACAACAAAACAGCCAAGATCATTGTCTTCATTTGATTCTCCCTTTCATCCTGTTTATTTTTTCAAACCTTGTTCCTAAAAGATCATATTTGCCATCAAAAGAGCCTTAAGCCCTTCATTATTAAAAAATGGAACGATAATTAAGATATTTTAATCTTCGCTATCCTCTTGTCAATAGATAAGTTAATGAGCAAATTATTTTTCTTTTGCCACCTTCTTATCCTTACATATCAATATCCATCCCCGTTATCGGCGCATCAGGATATATTTTCTTCATGCGCGTCCATTCTTCATCGGTATAATCAGCTTTATCCGCGAACGCCGCATAATCCAGGATCTTGCCGTTTAAATTCCCCCGTCGGAGATTATACACCTCTCCCGGACCAATGAGGGATGAGATCGCCACCATATCCGCATCTGAAACTATGCTTTTCAAAGCCGTTGTCCTAAATTCGTGTTCAATACCGGATGTTTTAATAAGCTCAATGGACGCCTTGAGAGCTTCTATATCTGTCTTAACGCCTGTCGCATGGTCATACGATGCCAAGGATGATTTGATATCCATGGCGATATGATCTACAAGCTTCTCTTCAATAAGAAGACGCAGCATCTTAGGGTTCGAACCATTCGTATCAAGCTTGACCAGAAAACCCTTGGCCTTAACGGCACGAATAAAATCAGGAAGATCGTGGTGCAGGGTCGGTTCACCTCCCGTGATCGCAAGCCCTTGCAATTGACCACGTCTTTTTTCTAAAAAAGAAAGGATCTCCTCAACAAGCAAAGGCTCGCTGAAGAGGTCCGGCAATACCAATTCCGGGTTATGACAGAAAGGACACCGGTAGTTGCAGCCCTGGGTGAAGACCACGGCTGCAACCTTGCCCGGGTAATCAATTAAAGAGAACTTGAGCAACCCCCCGAGGCGCATACACTGAATGTCTTTCTCTGGAGGAACTCGGCTTTTTTGCCCTTGTTCCACTGTTTAACAGGTCTAAGGTATCCCACGATACGGGAATAAACTTCACACTCGCTTGCACACTTCGGACACGCCTGATGCTCCCCGCGGATATAGCCACAGGTCGGGCAAACGCTGAACGTCGGCGACAGCGTGAAATACGGAAGGCTGTATTTCTCGCAGACCGTGCGTACAAAGTTCTTGACCGATTCGGTGTTGTCAATGCGCTCGCCCACGAACACATGGATAACTGTCCCACCGGTATAACGCGCCTGAAGACTGTCCTGATGATCAAAGAGCTCAAAGATATCTTCTGTTTGATGCACCGGAAGATGCGTTGAATTCGAGTAGAACGGCTCACCGCCGGCAGCTTCAGCCGGGCAGTCACGCTTGAGTTCAGGATACAGGTCCTTATCCATGCGCGCGAGGCGATAAGAAACGCCTTCGGCAGGTGTGGCTTCAAGATTATAGTTATTCCCTGTCTCTTCCTGGAACTTAAGGAGCACTTTACGCATGAAATCCAGCGTATCTTCCGCGAACTTTTTACCCTTAGGCGTCGCAATATTCTCACCCAGGAAATTCAAACAGCATTCGTTCATCCCCACAAGACCGATGGTCGAGAAATGGTTCTTCCAATACTGGCCGAAACGGGAATGCATGTTGCGCAGATAGAACTTCATATAAGGATAAAGACTGTCATCCATGAACGTTTCCAAAACCTTGCGCTTGATCTCAAGGCTTTCCTTGGCCAGGATCATCTGATGTTCAAGTGACGCATAGAACGTTTCTTCATTCTTGCAGGAATACCCCAGACGAGGCATATTGATCGTGACAACCCCGATGGAACCGGTAAGCGGTGCCGCACCGAAGAGTCCACCGCCGCGGGAATTCAACTGACGGTTATCGATACGCAGACGACAACACATACTGCGCGCATCATCTGGGCTCATGTCAGAATTGATATAGTTGGTGAAATACGGAATACCATATTTGCCCGCCATATCCCATAAAGGCTTGAGCTCCGGGTTCTCCCAGTCAAAATCCTTGGTGATATTATAGGTCGGGATCGGGAATGTGAAGACACGGCCCTTGGCATCGCCCTCGAGCATAACCTCAAGGAACGCCTTGTTGAACATGTCCATTTCCCTCTGAAAATCGCCGTAAACATCTTCCTTGACCTCACCACCGACAATAACACCCTTGTCTTTGTAATACGTCGGAACACGGACGTCCATGGTCACATTGGTAAAGGGCGTCTGAAAACCGACACGGGTCGGCACATTCACATTGAATAAGAATTCCTGCAATGCCTGACGCACTTCCTTATAGCTCAAACCATCATAACGGATGAACGGGGCAAGGAGTGTGTCGAAGTTCGAGAACGCCTGAGCGCCTGCGGCCTCCCCCTGAAGGGTATAAAAGAAATTAACAACTTGACCTAATGCTGAACGGAAATGCTTAGCCGGACGTGACTCAGCCTTACCTGATGCGCCTTGAAAACCCTGCAAAAGAAGATCATACAGGTCCCAACCAACGCAGTAAACGCTGATCGACCCCAGGTCATGGATATGCTGATCCCCGTTGGTATGTGCATCACGCACTTCCATAGGGTAAACCTTGTTCAGCCAATAGGCCTGGGAGATCTCGGAGGAAATATAATGATTAAGCCCCTGAAGCGAATAGGCCATGTTGGAATTCTCATTGACCTTCCAGTCGCGGCGGGAAAGATATTTCTCGACGAGATCAACATTGAACATCGAGGCGATCTCACGGTTGCGTGAATGCTGATCGCGATAGATAATATACGCCTTGGCCGTCTTTTTATAGGGAGATGTCAAGAGAACTTCCTCGACCATATCCTGAATACCTTCAACAGTCGGGAGCTGTTTTGAATAATACTGCAGCGCCAGATTAAGCACACGGAGGGTCAATTTATCGGACATCTCCTGATCATACTCACCCGTTGCCTGTCCCGCTTTCAGGATCGCTTTTGCGATCTTCTCGGGTTCAAAAGAAACCTCTTCCCCGTTCCTTTTCAGGATCTTGCCAAAAATCTCTGTTGCGTACATGATGTTCTCCCCTCTCTGATGTTTACCCTGATATATATGCCCAAATCCCTTAAACCTTATATGTCAGCCTCTTAATTATACTGCCCATGACGTTTTTTCGTCGCAGAAGCATCAAAAGGCGTATATTCTTTCTTCTCTTGTTCATACACAGAAAGGACATTCAAACCTTCTGTTGTAAAATATCCCTTTAACCGCGCCATCTCAGCCTCACCCAACGGCTTAACAGGACTAGGACGAAGCGGTGTATTGAGCTGGACCTCATCAGGCGCTATATCACGCGCGATGCGTGCTATATCCTGCACTTCGGCCTTATTAATATCCGTCAGCATGACCTGAAGCGCCAACTTCCCTTTATAAAGAGCCTTAAAAGCCTTGATACCTGCCACAATATCCTTAAGAAGGATACCCTTAGCCGGACGATTGATCTTTTCAAAGGTTTCTTGCGTTGCCGCTTCTATCTTAAAAAGAACAAGATCCGCCTTCAAGAGGTCTTGTTGCACATCCGAACGACCAATGGTCGTGGAATTCGTGATAACAGCAACCTTAACAGCTGGAAAAGCCTCTTTAAGCGAACTGATCATCTTCCCAAGGTTGGCCGCCAATGTCGGTTCACCATTACCAGAGAAGGTAAAATGATCGAGCTTAACGTTCAAAGGAAGTGACCTGACTTCATCCAGGACCTCTTCTTCAGACACAAACACAGCCCTATCTGATTGCACGGCAACAGCTTGCCACAATTGACAATAAGCGCATCCAAAATTACAGTACTTGTGAGTGGTATTCAGAGGATCTATCCCCAGCGACATCCCGATGCGCCACGAATAAACCGGTCCATAGATAAGCTTCAATTGTGGAAGAGACATTAATTCGACCATGCTAAAAATATCAAGAAATATTAAAAAATGAGCTTGTTAAAGATGCCTTGAAAGAACTATATATTGTTGCCCCTTGACCCAGGCCCCACTACATATAGTAGCCCTGCGAAATGGTTTGTCAATACGTTTTTAAGACTTTTTTTCATTATTTTTACCGTCGGAAGAGATGTGCTCCTCGAAGAGAAAAAAGCTTTCTGAAGCCTTCCTGCAAGAACGGTCAGCATCTTACTCCAGGGCCAGCGACAACGTCAACTTCTTTCCTTACGTCGAGAAGCGTCTTTGAAAGTGCGTTTTGTCCATGCGCACGCGTCGGTGTGATCAATCAAGGGAGGTGGATACTGTGACGTTTTGATCTCAGGCACCCAACGGCGGATATATTCTCCGTCGGGATCGAAACGCTTCTGTTGGAGCGTCGGATTAAAGATACGGAAATACGGCTGATGGTCACACCCCGTCGAGGCAACCCACTGCCAGTTGCCGTTATTGACAGCAGGGTCATGATCAACCAGATGCTGTGCGAAATATTTCTCGCCCAATCTCCAGTCGATATGGAGGTCCTTGACCAGAAATGACGCCGTGATCATCCTCACGCGATTATGCATGAACCCCGTCGCATTCAGCTCCCGCATGCCCGCATCAACAATGGGAAAACCTGTTCTGCCTTCACACCATGCCTTAAAGGAACGCTCATCATTCGTCCATGGGATATGATCATACTCGTCGTAAAATGAATGCCCGAACACATGCGGGAAATAATACGCGATATGCGAAAAGAAATCCCTCCAGTAAAGCTGACGAAGGAGCGGATGATCCCCGCCGAGCGCCTTATGAACAGCCCAAAAGCTCTCACGCACCGACACTGTGCCGAACTTATGATGCGCCGACAATTTGGTGGTCGCATCCAGCGCCGGAATATCTCGCGCCGAGGCATAATCCTTATAAGGTGCCAAAACCTTAAGGATGGACTCCCCTGCGCCGCGCCCGCCGTTAATAACACTGTTCTTACTGCTATATTCCTTTAACTGCCCGGGTTTGAGCAAGAATGAACTTTTGATATCCGCGGTCATAAAATGTCCACACACCGTGCTCTGTGGCAAAGGCACGCCGAGTTGAAGTGCTTTCTTATAAAAAGGCGTGAACACCGTATATGGCCCGCCTTCTTTCTTCAAGACCGATCCTGGCGGACAAAGAAGCGCATCATCATACTCGTTGAAGACTACCCCGCGCTTCTGAAGGGTCTTACGGATCGCATCATCCCGGCGGCGGCTAAAAGGCGTGTAGTCTTTATTGATAAAAACGGCATCAAACGTGTTAAGCGCGACCAGTTCTGTGACCACCTCTTCTGCCTTGCCATAAAAAAGGTACAGGCGCCCGTGCTTCTTGCTAATAAGAAGAGACAGCGCATCAATGGACTACCCAGAAACAAGTTTCTTATGCTTTGATCTTAAACTGCGCCACAATATCCCGTAACGACTCGGCCTGAGATGTCATCTCCTCGGCAGACGCGGCCAATTCTTCAGCAGCTGACGCATTAGATTCTGTGATTGATGTATTCTCTTCCATCGCCGCGGCCTGTTCCTGAGTGGCATTCGCGACCTGCTGAAGCTGATCCGAGATCTTTTTAATACTATCAATGATCATCTTGGTCTGCTGCCCGGCCTCTTTTGAAATATGAACGCCGTTCTCGACCTGCTTTAAATTGTCTTTAATAAGGTTCTGGATCTCCTTGGCAGAAGTAGCACTACGCTCGGCGAGAAGCCTCACCTCATCAGCGACGACAGCAAATCCTTTGCCGTGCTCACCGGCACGCGCCGCTTCGATAGCCGCGTTCAATGCCAACAAATTCGTTTGATCCGCGATATCAGTAATAAGCTCAACAGCATCCGCCATCTGCTTAGACCCCTTTTCAATACCGCTGATCGCCTCAACCGTATTATCCATCGACTGCCCCGCCGCCAATGCCTGCCTGGCGACATCCTGAGCGACACTGTTAGCATTACGCACATTTTCAGCATTAGCCTGTACAGAACTCGACAATTCCTCGAAAGACGCCGACTGCTGTTGAGCACCGTCCGCGATCTGCTGGGAACCTGATGCCACTTCACTTGACGCAGAAAGGATCTGTTCAACAGACCCTCTGATATGCCCGAACGCAGACGACAACTTATCCGAAAAACTATCCATCGCCCGCGTCATCACACCGATCTCATCCTTACGGTCCATCTTAAGACGCTCGGTCAGGTCTTTGTCTTCCATTTTCTTAAGCACAGACATTCCCTTGTTCAACGGGGATGTGATCGACGAAGCAATGGGCAAAGCTAACATGATCCCTAAAATAACGAACACTACCAGGCATCCGATGATCATCAGGCGGATCTTGACAACAGGACCAAGAAAGTCAGATAAATAACTTCCTGAAACAAGGATCCAGTCCAATTCTTTATTATACGTATATGCGGAGATCTTCTCACGACCTTCCCAGGAATAGATCTGGACCCCCTCTTTATTCTTCATGATCTTTTGCGCAAAATCATATTTTGACAAATTCTTGCCTTCCAAAGAAGGATGGATCAACACATCTCCAATAGAATTTATAACATACATATAACCGGTCGAGCCAACCTTGACTTCTTTAAGACTTTTACGGAAATTAACAAAAATCTGATCCACCTTGACCCCGGCAAAAAGGATCGCGTTCACCTGTCCGTTCGCCCCTTTCATCGGACGATATACCACAAAATGATCTGAACCCAATATTTTAGCGCGGCCAATATAATCGCCATTCGCATTCATGACATTTGAAAACACCGTTGGATCCAACTTCGTCCCGACCGCACGCTTCCCTTCGGCATTCTTAACAGACGTCGTCACACGTACTGCCTCGCCATTTGACACTTTAAAGATCGTTGCCACATAACCATTCCCAATAGCATTGGTCACATAATCAATAAAGTCATGATTCTCCATATTAAAAGCACGCTTTGTTCCATCAGCAGAAACACATACCAAAGATCCTTCTTCCATCTCAATATGGCGCTCTCCCGCCGAAAAACAAGGAAAAGCCTTGGCTTCAAGCACCGATAACGCCGTGACCAGATTGTTATCGACCGAAGAAATAATATTAGAGATCTCACCCCCATACCCCTTCACCTGCGTCTGCAAGGATCCTTCGATCTCGACGAACAAAGCATCTTTCGAAAGGCTATACGCGAATATCCCAAGTGACAGTAACGGGACAACAATAAATGCCAAAAGAACAGATAATAATTTGATCTTCATCTTCATGTTATTAAAAAACATATGCGCCTCTTTCTATTCGATAAAAATTTATTGATTAATATTTATAACTATACGTTGGTTATTACCTTTTTTAAGCACTATTTCTCATATTTTCTGTTTTCTCGCGGAGAATACCGCGACCTAAAAGAAGACCAATCAATTACTTTTAAAATTTACAGAATGTTCGACAAAAGATCATCTCTAGATCCATTTCTTGTTCTTGAAAAAAAGAAGCATGCCGATCACGATACACAGCATGACACCCAGGACCATGACATAACCGAACGGCCATGTCAGCTCGGGCATATTATAAGGCGAGGCCGATGTATTGAAATTCATCCCGTAAAGGCCGGCGATAAACGTAAGCGGCATAAAGACGGTCGCAATGATCGTAAGCACCTTCATCACTTCATTAAGGCGATAGCTCACACTCGAAAGATAAATATCCAGCATGCCTGATGTCGTATCCCTCAATATCTCGACGGTATCAGCCACCTGTATCACATGATCATGGATGCTGTGAAAATAAGCCCGCGTCTCATCGTGCACAAGATCTGTATCACTATGTGCCAGCGAGTGAATAGCGTCCCTGAGCGGCCACACCGACCTCCGTAAGACCAGGAGGTCTTTTTTGATCTTTCCTATCTTTTTAAGCACCGACGGATCCGGGTGCTTCAACAGCACATCATCAAGCTTTTCCAGACGTTCGCCCACCTTGTCAACGACAGTAAAATACTTGTCCGTGATCGCATCCAAAAGCTCATATAAAAGGTGATCTGCACCGTGTGAACGCAGACGAGAACGTCCGACGCGCAAACGCTGACGCACCGGCTCGAACACATCCCCCTCGACCCCTTGCTGGAAGGTGATCAAAAAATTATTCCCAAGAATAAAACTCACCTGCTCCTCTAGCAGCGTCTGGCCATCAGCAGCATAAAACAACATCTTGGCCGCAAGAAACACATGACCGTCCTGCTCGACCATCTTGGGGCGCTGGTCAATATCGAGGATATCCTCAATAAGCAAATGATGCACACAATAAACCTCATTGAGCTTGGCCATCACCTCGGGACAATCAAGTCCGTCGACATTGATCCATGTGACCGTCGGCTGATCCTTATACGGCAGGCAATCCTTAACGTCCGTGACCGTTTTCTCAACGAACGTATTGGCATCATAATCCAGGACGGTGATCAGGGTTTTCTTGTTATTATCTTTCATACACATTTCCCTTCTTCTCTTCGATCCGTAACTTTTTATATTATCTGAACAGCCCCTGCATTCCAGTTATGATCTGCTGAAACGGCACGACGGAGACTTTCTTATGAAGTTCATAACGTTTCGTGCCCGGATAGATCACCGCAATGTGTTCTAGCTTCAGATCTTCCAATGCGATGCGCATGGACGGCGTCATGGTCGGGGCGTCCTGGCGCTTGATCTCAACGCCATACATTTTCCCTCCCTTGAACAGGATCAGATCGATCTCCGCACCCTGATGGGTCGCCCAATAATAAACGTCATCCGGCTCAACGGTATGAATGATCTCCTCGATCACAAACCCTTCCCATGACGCACCACAGCTAGGGTGCCGCGGGACATCCGCGTCGGTCTTTATTCCCAGCAATGAATTAAGAATACCCGTATCTCGAATATAGATCTTTGGTGCCTTCACTTGGCGTTTTTTAATATTCGCATACCACGGTTGGATCTGACGAACCATGAACAAACCGGTCAGGATATCCAGATACTTCCGCACAGTCGGCTGACTTAGACCCAATGATGTCGCAAACGGCGCAGCATTCCATATCTGCCCATGACTATGTGCCAACATGGTCCAGAAACGATGCAATGCGACCGTCGGCACATCGATCCCCTGTGCACGAAGATCACGCTCGAGGAATGTCTTTATAAAGCTATTCCGCCAGGCAAAACTATCCGCATCATTCTTGGCAAGGAACGACAAAGGGAATCCGCCCCGCGTCCAAAGAAGCGACGCTTTTTTCACTCCCACCTCAGATAAATTAAAGCCATCCATTTCGATCAATTCCAAACGTCCGGCAAGAGATTCAGAAGATTGTCTTAACAGATCAGGTGAAGCACTTCCAAGAATTAGGAATTTTGCAGGTAACGGTGTGCGGTCCAACAATACCCGGAGTATAGGAAAGATCTCTGGACGTCGCTGAACCTCATCAATGACAATCAGCCCCTTCAAAGAGGCAAGTGCAGTCTTAGGGTCAGCCAAAGCAATAATGCTAGGATCATCTTCGAGATCGAAATAATTTGGAGAGTAAATGTCAACGAACTCGCGCGCCAAGGTCGTCTTGCCGCACTGCCGAGGGCCCAACAAAGCCACAGCCCGGCTACGGCCCAACGCCTTATCTACAAACTCTTTGTAATCGCCTCGCTTTATCATGCCTCAAGAATATCATGAAAAACGAAAATGTCAATTTCTTATTTCATGGCACTGGAAATGGCGACAAAGCCATGCTCCGACAATATATCGAAGCAGCGCTTTCTGAACGACCCACTATTAAACGAAACGAACAGTCACAAGCTTGCCCATCTTCTAAAGCTTTCTCTGTTAAAGAATTTCATGCTGTTCGCCTTCCTTGATCGATATCCCGAAACTGATCGATACGAGTATCGATAATTTACATTTTAGTTATTTCTGTTCTTTAATAACAAGCGCCATCCACTGGGACAGCATCTCAGACAACAATCGTTTCTTCTCTTCATCCATCCCCCCCGTCAGACCGACCAGCTTTTGGGTATATCCCGGCAAAACAGCATCCAGCAATTTCGACCCCTTGGCCGTAACATGGATCGTTTTGAACCTGCGATCATTAGCAATGCTCCCTCTGGCAACCAACTTGTCCCGCTGGAGTTTTGCCAACACCCGGGTTAAATTTGATGTGGATACCATAAGACGTTGACTTAAGTCAACCTGACTAATGCCTTTTTCACCGCCTTGATGTTTAACGATCATTAATACATTCATTTTCGCCGGCGTTAACTTGTACTTTCCCAAATAATCCGAGATCTCATCCAAAATACGATTAGAAAGAATGACCAAACGGTAGATGATCTCTTCATGATAGTTACCCTTACCAACCTCAACCCCGTACGGTTCCAGACAATCCATAAACACTTCCCTTTTTAGTTAACAACGAACCCACGAATGATGTCGACATAACTTGCGTCATTCATCGTCCCAAAATGCCCTTGCGTTTCCAAGAAAACAACCTTTTTGGGCCCCCCTGCCTTTTCATACAATCGCTGCGTTTGTTCCCAATTAATAAGAGGATCTCCCTTCCCATGGATAAAAAGCATCGGTGTTCCAGCAAGACGCCCAACAACATTCTCTGGCGAATGCTCCCTAATATCAAAACCCACATCGAGGCGAATAAAGAACAGCCCCATTTCTTTGAACATCTTTCGACAAAACACAGGAATAATTGACTCTCCGTCTACGATCGTATCCGCCATATCATCAAGACTGGCAAATGATGAATCAATAATGATCTTATGAAAGACCCTCATTTCATTCGCGGCGTGGATCATCGCCGCCCCACCAAAAGATACTCCGTAACCAACAATCTTCTCCGGCAAAAATTTCTTACTCTTCATTAAGTATTCCAATCCTATCATAACATCCAGCCGCTCCTTGTAACCAAATGTTACCGTATGCCCATCGCTCATACCATGTCCACGGAAGTCAAAAATTAGGACATTGAAATTGAGCTGATGCCACATATCAACAGTTCCGATAAAGTTTGACTTATTAGCACCCAACCCATGAGCAATAATTACAGCCTTGTCAGAATCCGCCGGAACGAACCACCCTTTTATGTTCAATCCGTCCTTTGTTTTTAAAGAAACATCCTCATACGTTATGCCAAGTTCCGTCTTCGGATTAAAAGCATCCTTGATCTTAATTCGATGGATCGAGGTCATGGCCAAGAAAAAAGGGACCATCACAATAAACAAGAAAATGTAACACATGAAAATAATGGATGCTTTTCGAATTCTCTCGTTAGAAGGCCATCGGATCATCTTACATAACACCGCCTCGAATACCTTTTTGATGATCTGCAAGATCATAAGAAATGAAAAAAGCTGCCATCCGTAATACAGCGCATTGCCCCACGCCCATTCACCCCCCCATCATTTGACTTAACTTTTGATTCATCAAGTAGCTCAAGGCTAAACAACCGATCAAAGGGACGGCCCAACGCAATACAAACTTTAACGTACCCGCTGGCTTTGTGACAAATAAGCTCCACAAAAGCCAAGCTGCGGGGATTACGATCAGGAAAAGCTCTGATAAAGTCATATCTACCCTCAATTAGCCAACTTCACGATCGCCATTCTCAGTCCCTCAACAACAGCCGCCATTTTCTGATAATCCAGCTTATCCCATGTTTCAGTATCTTTGTGATAATGTGGATTTCTCAAATATGCCGAGTCCGTCAGCATGACTGCGGGAATATTCATTTCCCAAAAAGAGGCATGATCTGAGAAACTAAGAGCCGGAACGGTGCGAGGGGCAACAATAGTACGCATAGGCGCGATCTTCTGAACAGAGAAGCTTTTTTGAATATGATCAACCATCTTTCGGGACGCAAAATCCCCGACGAGTGCAATAAAATCCCCCTTATGCGGATAGAAAGGCCCTAAAAGCGGTAGATACTTCTGCTGAAACCATCCGGTTGAATAATAACCGATCATTTCAAGAATAATCGCCTCACGTATCTTTATTTTCTTGCTGGCAAGTTCTCTTACAAAAACGCGACTGCCCATTTGTGACGTCTGAAAGAACGGAGGCTCTTCATTTGTAAAAGCAACGAACATAATATTTGATCTAAGGGGCTCTTTCTTCAAACTGCTGGCCAATTCCAAGACGCCAGCAACACCGCTCGCATTGTCATCCGCTCCAGGATTGAAGCAGGAATCATAGTGTGCCCCTATCAGGACATATTCATCAGACTCATTATTCTTAAGTCTGGCTACAATATTTCTAAACGACCGTCCATTAATAGTATACGACCAGCTCTCGACCTCATATCCGAGATCGACGAAACTATTCTCAATAAATTGTGCCGCACTCTGGAGATTATCATAGAACGCCTCATTTCTTATCCCGATATCTTCACTTAAACAACGGACTGTTGCATTTAACCTGGCTGCGGCGGCTTCTGTAGAAGCATTTTTCTGAAATGAGGTAAAAGCCGGTTGCCAGCCATATGTTGTAGAAAGAATTACGCACAAACTGATCAGCGTAGCTCTAATCAATCTCATCGTCATTTCTTTGACTCTTTTCACAGCATCAGTTGACATATCAACCTCCTGATGAAAATGTACCACATGATAGTTGGCCTGTCAACCTTATATGCCCGGATTTCTTTGATCGGTCTATACTCCATTGCTAAGACGCGTGTTGCTATAAGTGTTTTAAATACTTCTGGAAGAACAACTTGATCATATTCCTTGAGACATTCACTAGCCTGATCATTAAACAAAACGAACAGTAACGAGCTTGCCCATTTTCTCAAGCTTGTCAGCCAGAAGAGGAACGATCTTGTCGCGGGCAAGAATGCCCTGTTTACGGTAAACGATATCTGTATTCGCCGGATTGCGCGCAAGCCCCACCGTAAAACGCACATGATCCGCCTGCTGTAAAATATAAGCCAGGTCCGACGCCGCAGAACGGTCGCTTGTTTTGATAAGGTCTTCTTCGAGGATATTATAAGCCTGCGTGAGCGTAATCGCCCCCTCGCTCACCAGATCGATGCCTTCCATGAAATAACGCGGCGGGGTCGTAAAAGATGAGGGCCGTTGCTCCACCTCAAGTTCCAGGTCCGAAAAACGCGCCACAATATCAGCACTCGTCGCACCGCAAACAACCTTCACACTTTCATCAGCAAGAAAAGACGCTACGACCGCCGCATCCCTGGATCGGTCCTCAGGCGGCCCGGTGAACAAGTCCACGATCTGTCCTGTGCGGCAATGCGCAAGGAGAACAGTCCGGTCATCCCCGCTTCTATCCCCGTCGTAATGTTGGGCCTGGCGCATCACGTCGCGCGCGGCTTGCTTGAAATCAACCTTTTTACCAAGCCACGACTCCAAGAATTCCTCAACACCGGCGGTCGTCCACCCCGATACCAACCCTTTGCCTAACCCTGCCTGAATGATCCCGTCACTCATCAAAAGAACGCCTTCATCAGGATGCAGATGCACATGATATTCACTCGCCACCCCCGCCGGAACGACCAAAGGGTCAGAGGAAAGGATGGACACATCTTTCTTGCTTAAAAGAATAGGATCAGGCATCTCATAATTCAGGATCGTGGTGGTGCCTTCATTCAGGACCCTCATCACGATGAACGCCGAGAACGGCATACTACGGTCACGCCAGGTGCTCATGGTTCCAACAACACTCAGGAAAGCATCACGCAGTGTTGTCCCACCCTCAAGAAGCGCCCCTAGACGGGCAATATTCATTTGGGAGGCGATATGCGCTTTGATACCCGAACCAATCCCATCAGCACAAATGATGGTCGTATGGAACGGCGTGCGTTTCACCAAAAACGCATCCCCACACGGCGCACCAAGGCGTTTGGAACTTTGATGACTTTCTATTTCAATATGCTGATATGGCATGGTGACACGGCCCTTCTATCAAGCGTCTTTCTTGTCATCCGCAACGTCTTTTTCCTTCACCGCATCGATCAGCTTTTCAACAAGCTGTTCCCCCTTGGCGGTATATTCTCCGAGAAAATTCGCGAACGTCTTGGCCATTTCGATCTGGTGGGCATAAAGCTCACGCGCCTGCCGGACAGTCTCATCCTTCACCTGCCTCAAGCGTTCGGCATTAAGATTGCTGGAAGTGATATTGATGAACATCCCGACGTATTGATGCTCAGCGCGGAGCGCATACACCACTTCTCTTAAGACCACACCATACTGAGGATGATCTGTCGCATCATCAAAAACATCGATCTGACCTGATGCCACTTTCTCAAAAGGATCCGGGTCCATGAACTGGGAAACATGTTTCCCCACCGCCGATAAACCGCTTTTGAACATCAGCGCAAAAGCAGGATTGATATTGATGATGTTCAGATGCTGATCCAGGATAACGATCGCATTCGGACTTGTTTCCATGATACGGTCTGAGCGTTGTTCTGCCAGACGTCGCATATAGGGAATGCACATTTCGGTCTCTGCCATGCCGCTCACGACTGCCATCGCCTGATCACGGCACGATGGATAACCGCACGCACCGCAATTGAGCTGATACTCCACACGTGCCTTGCCTGTCTTATCAAGCACCGAGCGGATCTTTTCCTCGGATAGAAGAGCGCCTTCTGCCTGTTCCTGGATCTTAAAATGCGTCGAGAGATCAATGTTCTTCGGAGCGTCTCCCTGTGCCGGCTTCTTGGATCTTGCATACCGGATGATCTTCGAACGCCGTTCAAAAGGATTGCCGTCTTTCTTTGTGCCGGGTCCATTCACACAACCATGCGGACATAACAAAGGCTCAACAACAGCAGTCCCCTTAGCCGTCTTAAGCGACTTGAAACATTCCCTTATCTCATCAAACCCGCTGATGAAAATAAGCCTCTCATCAAGGACACTTGTCTCCATCAAGGACGTAGCGATCGAACCTCCCTCAACGGGAAAAAGACGGGCTTTCCCAAAGGGCTCCTCGTCAAAAGAACTTTCCTCGCAGCTACCAAGGCCCATCCCCTTTACCTCAAGCCACTCCTCAAGCTCCTCGAAGGTAAGCACACAATCCACCAGGCCCTTCAGCTCACGCCGCTCGGCTTCAGCCTTTTTGGCCGCGCACGGGCCAATGAAGATCACCTTGGCATCCATCCCGAATTTTGTTTTGATATGCCGCACATGAGCCATCATGGGCGACACAAGCGGCACCAGGTTCACCACCTTATCCGGCTCATATTTCTCAATGTAATTGACCACCGCCGGACACGCTGTGCAGATATGCGGCTTTTTTTCATCCTTGATAATATCGACCGTATCGCGCGCCACCAGATACGCTCCGACCGCGGTCTCGGCAACATATTTAAATCCAAGACGCCGCAATGCCGCCGGGATACGCTGATATTCCCATTCTTCAAACACACCGGCAAAAGCAGGCGCAATGCTGGCCGCAACGAACGCGCCGCTTTTAAGGATCTCATCCGCTTTGGTGATATCCCGACGGTACGTCTTTGCCCCTTGCGGGCACTCGCGCACACAGGTCCCACAGCTGATACAACGCAGCACATCCACACGCGCCTGGTTGTTCTCCACTTTAATGGCTTTGATAAGACAGACGCGTACGCACCGGTAACAATCACGGCACCGCGCTTCATTGGTAAAGATAACCTGCTGATGATCCGGTTCGTTGGTCATAACAACCTCTTTAGCCGATCAAACGTTATGTGTTCTCATCTCAACCGCCTTGTCAACAGCCTCGGTCGCCTTGATAATGTCACACCCGCTGATAACAGTGTTCCCGATCTTGATGGTCGGCCCTTTATTACATTTCTCAAAACAGAACGTTGCCTTGACAACGACCTGATCCTGCAGATCTTTATCCGCAACATGCTTTGCCAAATGATGAAGGATATCCTGCGATCCCTTTAAGTAACAACTCGTTCCAACACAGACACGGATCTCAAGCCGGTTGTCGTTCTTTCCGTCCATGATGAGCATGGACTTGCCCTTGAGGCGCCGGCGCGCATTATAATGCGTATGCAACAAATGATGCGCCTTCTCTCCGCCGACATCACCGAGTTTTGAAGAATACAGTTCTTTCAGGTACGGATTATCCTGCGATTTATGAAGTTGAAGCATCTTGTCTGCTTCGTAGAGCCCCTTGGTACGGTTCTTGCGGTAATCCGGCGTCATATTGACCGGCTGACCCGCCCCGTTGATACACCCCGCAGGACACGACATGAATTCGATAAAATGATATTTCTTCTCCCCGCTTTTGATCTTGGCAATGATCTCTTTGGCGTTAGCAAGTGAATGAATGACCGCCAGTTTATAAGTCTTGCCCGCAAGCACCACCTCAGCCTCGCGGATCCCCGCGCACTTCATGGAAATCAGGGTTATCCAAGGTCTTTCCCTCAACCTTTTCATAAACATAACGGAGAGCCGCTTCCATCACGCCTCCTGTATTGCCAAAAATAACACCAGCACCCGTCTTAAAACCCATGGGCATATCCAAAGACTCTGGTTTCAAATTACGGAACTGGATACCGTATTCATTGATCATCTGTGCCAATTCCTGGGTCGTGATCACATGATCCACATCCGCCATCCCGTTATTACTGAACTCCGGACGCTTGGCCTCGAACTTCTTAGCCGTGCACGGCATGATCGAAACAACGACCATGTCCTCTTTCCTGACCCCCATCTCGGGTGCAAAAATATCCTTGGCCACTGAACCGAACATCTGCTGAGGCGACTTGCAGGTCGAAAGGTTCGGGATCAGCTCAGGATGATGCTGCTCTACATATTTGACCCACGCCGGACAACATGACGTGAACATAGGCAGAGGCAGATCATTCGTCAAACGCTTGATGAACTCATTCCCTTCTTCAAGGATCGTCAGATCCGCCGAGAAACACGTATCAAAGACTTTCTTGAAAC
This sequence comes from Candidatus Omnitrophus sp., assembly GCA_020719005.1. Classification (GTDB taxonomy): domain Bacteria; phylum Omnitrophota; class Gorgyraeia; order Zapsychrales; family Fredricksoniimonadaceae; genus DYQZ01. Next base: position 1,776 of record DYQZ01000004.1, on the reverse strand, counting down.
CCATGATCTTAAGCGCGGCCACGATCTGACCTGTGGTCACCTCCCCGGGCTGATAACCAAAAGCCTCCCCGAGCGCCACGCGCACAGCCGGTGCGATCTGAACGACAACCGTCTTTTTATTATCCTGCAACGACTTCCAGACCACATCAACCTCTGACTTTGGCGTTAAAGCACCCGTCGGACATACCCGCGCACACTGCCCGCAATAAACACACTGCACGTCCTGAAGGCCCTTGCCGAAAGCAGGCTGAACAACAACATGATGCCCGCGGTGCGCAAAATCGATCGCCCCTATCCCCTGGACTTCCTGGCACATGCGCACACAATCCCCGCAGAGGATGCATTTATTGGGATTACGAACGATCGACGGATTTGATTCATCGACGGGAACAGGTTTAAGCACAGAACGGAAACGGATCTTCTCCACCCCGAGTTTTTTCGACAGATCCTGCAATTTGCAATTGGTGCTCTTGCCGCAGGTCGTGCACTCACGCTCATGGTTCGCTAAAATAAGTTCAAGCGCCACGCGGCGGATCTGACGCACGGTCTCGGTATTGGTCTTGATCTTAAGCCCCGGCTCAGGCGGCGTCGAACACGAGGTCTGAAGCCCCCGCCCTTCGATCTCGACCGTACACATACGGCATGCCCCATACACGCTCAGTTCTGATACATAACAGAACGTTGGTATCTCAATGCCCGCTTTACGGATAACATCAAGAAGGCTTTTCTCGCCTTCGAGAGGGATATCCCTGCCATCTATATTCACATATTTGACCGGATCCATATTAAGCTCCTGATATTGTTCTTTCATTACTTTTTATAGTAAGCTCTTTTTATCAAACCCCGACCACAGCATCGAATTTGCAGGTGAGCGCACAAACACCACATTTGATACATAACTTCTCGTCAATAACATGCGCTTTCTTTACCTCACCCGTGATCGCGTGGACCGGACACTTTTTCACACACGCCGTACACCCCTTGCACTTGGTAGCAAGTATCTCAGGTTTGGCGAGCGTCTTACATTCACCTGTCGGACAACGCTTATCTACCACATGCGCCAGATACTCATCCTTGAAATACTTGAGTGTCGAAAGAACTGGATTAGGCGCTGTTTTACCAAGGCCGCATAAAGAGCCCTTTGATACCACACCCGCCAATTCCTGAAGCAGATCCAGCGTCTCAAGCGTTGCGCGCCCTTCGACGATATCATCCAAGAGATACAGCATCTGTTTCGTACCTTCACGGCAAAGCACACATTTACCGCAGGATTCCTTCTGTGTGAACTGCATAAAATACCGCGCGATCCTGACCATGCAGGTCGTCTTGTTCATCGTGACAAGACCGCCGGAACCAACCATGGCACCGATACTGCGCAATGAATCAAAATCCAGTGGAAGATCAAAATGAGCCTTGGTCAAACAACCGCCCGACGGGCCACCGATCTGCACTGCCTTAAAACCATCGGGATCGATCTTGCCCTTCTTATCGGTCACGCCGCCCCCGATATCAAAAATGATCTCTTTTAACGTAAGACCAAAAGGCACTTCAATAAGCCCCGTGTTCGCCACATGCCCGGAAAGCGCGAACGTCTTGGTGCCAGGCGAAGTCTGTGTCCCCATTTCACGGAACTTTTTCACACCCACTGTCATGATCAAAGGAACGGTCGCCAGCGTTTCCACATTATTGATAACCGTCGGTTTGCCCCAAAGCCCTGAGATCGCCGGGAACGGCGGCTTGGGTCGCGGCATACCGCGTTCTCCCTCGATAGAGGCA
>DYQZ01000003.1:40354-46235 GCA_020719005.1 Candidatus Omnitrophus sp. | reverse complement strand
ACACGCTCAATATCGGTCCAGTTAATACCAGCAATGGTCAAGCTTTCAACATCAGTCCAATTAATGCTTTGTTTAGTAACACGCTCAATATCAGTCCAGTTAATACCGGCAATAGTTAAGCTTTCAACATCAGCCCAATTAACACCTTCTTTAGAAAGAATTTCAATGTCCTGCCAATTAATACCAGCTTTTGTCATCCGGTCAAGATCGGTCCAATTAAGACCTGTTCTTGTCAATACTTCTAGATCGATCCAATTAACACCCGCTGTAGTTAACGAAGTAATATCTGTCCAATTAATATGATTACTTGTTAAACTTCTAATATCAGTCCAATTAATTAATGCTTTTGATACTCTTTCAATATCCAGCCAATTCACTCCTGTATTAGAAAGCATACCAATATCTGTCCAGTTAATATCTTGAACTGTTAGCACACTCAAATCAGTCCAATTAATAGAACTTCTTGTCATCCGAGCAAGATCTATCCAATTGCTACCTGCAAAAGACATTGCTTGAATATCGGTCCAATTAATCGCACTATTAGACAAATTACTAATATCTTGCCAATTAATATCTGACCGAGAAAGCGTTTCAATATCCAACCAATTGATCTGTGCTTTTGTTAATGTTTCAAAATCTGTCCAATTAATATTATTGATTGAAATTTTCTGCAGATCGGTCCAATTAATTCCAGCTTTTGATAATGACTGCCAATCAGTCCAATTAATACCTGTATTAGTTAATTTCTGAATATCAATCCAATTAATACCCGCCATTGTTGCTTGTCGAAGATCATTCCAATTAATACCTTCTTCTGAAATGACTTGGATATCTTGCCAATTGATACCGGTCTTACTTAAATTTTCAATATCAGTCCAATTGATCCCCTGATCACTGATCCGTTCGATATCAGTCCAATTAATGCCTTGTTCACTAATTCGTTCTATATCCGTCCAGTTAATCCCTTGATCACTGATTCGCTCAATATCAGTCCAGTTAATACCAGCAATCGTTAAACTTTCAACATCCGTCCAATTAATGCCTTGTTTAGTAACACGCTCAACGTCATTCCAATTAATACCAGCAATCGTTAAACTTTCGACATCCGTCCAATTAATGCCTTGTTTAGTAACACGCTCAACGTCATTCCAATTAATACCAGCAATCGTTAAACTTTCAACATCAGTCCAATTAATGCCTTGTTTGGTGACCCGTTCAACGTCATTCCAATTAATACCAGCGATCGTTAAACTTTCAACATCAGTCCAATTAATACCTTGCTTAGTAACCCGTTCAATATCAATCCAATTAATAGCAGTGTTTGTTAAACTTTGAATATCCGTCCAATTCACCCCAGAGACGGACATTACATTTAAATCATTCCAATTAATACCTGCGATTGTTAATCGTTGCATATCGGTCCAATTAATACCTTGAACACTAACACGTTCAATATCAGTCCAATTAATCCCCTGTTCACTGATTCTCTCAATATCTGTCCAATTAATACCTTGTTCAGAGATCTTTTGAATATCCTGCCAATTAATTCCTGTCTTAGTTAAACTTTCAATATCTCTCCAATTAATACCTTGCTCGGAAATGCTTAGAATATCCTGCCAATTAATTCCAGTTCTACTCAAACTTCCTATATCAGACCAATTAACACCTGTAAGTGATATTGTCTGAATATCTTCCCAATTAATCCCTTGCCTGGACATCGAACCAATATCAAGCCAATTCAGTCCTGATTCAGTCATTCTCGCAATATCAAGCCAATTCACTCCACTTGTATTAATAGCTTGGAAATCGACCCAATTAATATGCGACAGGCTCATCGTATTAACATCAAGCCAATTTATACCAACATTACTTAATGTCTCAAAATCAGTCCAATTGATCCCTGAAGAACTCCAGACCTGGAAATCTGTCCAATTAATATCGCTACGACTCATGGCATCAAGATCGGTCCAATTGATACCTGTCTTAGAAAGCCTGCCAACATCTACCCAATTAATCCCAGTAACACTTAAAGTTCTAATATCTAACCAGTTAATGGCCGTTTTAGTTAAACTTTCAATATCCGTCCAATTAATACCTTGTTCACTAATACGTTCAATGTCGGTCCAATTAATACCTTGTTCACTGATACGTTCAATATCCGTCCAATTAATGCCTTGTTCACTAATACGTTCAATGTCGGTCCAATTAATACCTTGTTCACTGATACGTTCAATGTCAGTCCAATTAATACCTTGTTCACTGATACGTTCAATGTCAGTCCAATTAACACCCTGAACACTGATACGTTCAATATCCGTCCAATTAATACCTTGAACACTGATACGTTGAATATCCGTCCAATTAATACCTTGTTCAGAGATCTTTTGAATATCCTGCCAATTAATTCCTGTCTTAGTTAAACTTTCAATATCTCTCCAATTAATACCTTGCTCGGAAATGCTTAGAATATCCTGCCAATTAATTCCAGTTCTACTCAAACTTCCTATATCAGACCAATTAACACCTGTAAGTGATATTGTCTGAATATCTTCCCAATTAATCCCTTGCCTAGACATCGAACCAATATCAAGCCAATTAAGTCCTGATTCTGTCATTCTTGCAATATCAAGCCAATTCACTCCGCTTGTATTAATAGTTTGGAAATCAACCCAGTTAATATGCGCCATGCTCATCGTATTAACATCAAGCCAATTTATACCAACATTGCTTAATGTTTCAAGATCCGTCCAATTGATCCCTGAAGAACTCCAGACCTGGAAATCTGTCCAGTTAATATTGCTGCGGCCCATGGCCTCCAGATCTGTCCAATTGATGCCTGTTGTTGAAAGTCTTTCAAAATCTACCCAATTAATACCACTGTTACTTAATGTACTGATATCTAACCAGTTGATCCCGTTATCACTCAATGTCTTGATATCAAGCCAATTAATACCTGTTCTTGACAATACATTAATATCTGACCAATTGATCCCTGTTTCTGCCAATACACCAATATCTGACCAATTGATCCCTGTCTTACTGACTTCACTAATATCAGTCCAGTTAATACCCGTCATCGAAAGACGCTGGATATCCATCCAATTAATACTAAACGTGCTGATACTATTAATATCCGTCCAATTGATACCTGTCAGTGTTAACGCCTGTAAATCGGTCCAATTGATACCCTCATTGGTGATTGTCTCAAGATCCGTCCAATTGATCCCTGAAGAACTCCAGACCTGGAAATCTGTCCAGTTAATATTGCTGCGGCCCATGGCCTCCAGATCTGTCCAATTGATGCCTGTTGTTGAAAGTCTTTCAAAATCTACCCAATTAATACCACTGTTACTTAATGTACTGATATCTAACCAGTTGATCCCGTTATCACTCAATGTCTTGATATCAAGCCAATTAATACCTGTTCTTGACAATACATTAATATCTGACCAATTGATCCCTGTTTCTGCCAATACACCAATATCTGACCAATTGATCCCTGTCTTACTGACTTCACTAATATCAGTCCAGTTAATACCCGTCATCGAAAGACGCTGGATATCCATCCAATTAATACTAAACGTGCTGATACTATTAATATCCGTCCAATTGATACCTGTCAGTGTTAACGCCTGTAAATCGGTCCAATTGATACCCTCATTGGTGATTGTCTCAAGATCCGTCCAATTGATCCCTGAAGAACTCCAGACCTGGAAATCTGTCCAATTGATATCGCTGCGGCTCATGGCGTTCAGATCAGACCAGTTAATGCCTGTTGTTGAAAGCCTTCCAATATCTACCCAGTTAATACCTCTATTACTTAAGGTACTAATATCTGACCAGTTGATCCCATTATCGCTCAATGTCTTGATATCAAGCCAGTTAACACCTGTTCTTGATAGCACATCAATATCTGACCAGTTAACGCCTGTTCTAGCCAACACACCAATATCTGACCAATTAATTCCCGTTTTACTTATTTCAACAATATCATTCCAATTAATTCCAGTTGTTGAAAGACGTTGTATATCTATCCAATTAATACCAAAGGTACTAATACTGTTGATATCAGTCCAATTGATACCACTCTGTGTTAATGATTGAACATCTATCCAGTTAATACCTTCATTAGTGATCGTTTCAAGATCTGTCCAATTGATCCCCGAAGAACTCCAGACCTGGAAATCCATCCAATTGATATTATTGCGGCTCATGGCATTCAGATCAGACCAGTTAACACCAGTTGTTGAAAGCCTTCCAACATCTACCCAATTAATTCCTGTGATACTTAAAGTGCTGATATTTGCCCAGTTGATCCCTGTCTTACTGACTTCACTAATATCAGTCCAATTAACACCCGTTATTGAAAGACGCTGTATATCACTCCAATTAATACCAAACGTGCTGATACTGTTAATATCAGTCCAATTAATACCAGTAACTGTCAATGCCTGAATATCAGTCCAATTAATGCCTATATTAGAAAGTCTATTAATATCATCCCAATTAATTCCTTTAAGACTTAACGTTTGTATATCATCCCAATTAATTCCTTCATGTGTAAGAACACTGATATCATTCCAATTAATACCAACAGTACTTATTCTTTCAATATCATTCCAATTAATATTATTTAAAGAAAGTTGTTGAAGATCATCCCAATTAATACCTGTTTTTGTTATTTTTTCAATATCACTCCAATTGATACCTTGAGCGGATATCTTTTGAATATCGATCCAATTAATATCTGTGGTCGTTAATGTATTTATATCTGTCCAATTAACAGCACTGGAAGTCATCCTTGAGAGATCATCCCAATTTATCCCTGAAAGACTTAATGAATTTATATCCTGCCAGTTAATGCCTTTGACTGTTAATGTTTGAATATCATCCCAGTTAATTCCTATTGAAGAAAGGGTGTGAATATCTATCCAATTAATACCCGAACGCGTTAATACATTCATATCTTGCCAATTGATCCTACTTGTAGACATTGTATTAACATCTGTCCAGTTGATCCCTGTTAATGACATTTGAGAAAGATCTTCCCAATTCATCCCTGAAATGGTCATCCTTGCAAAGTCGGCCCAATTAATATTCGTCATTGAGATTGTTTGGATATCGCTCCAGTTAATAGAAGACATGGACATTGTTGCTAGGTCAAGCCAATTTATTCCTTGTTGACTTAAACTATTAATATCATTCCAATTAATACCTTTTATTGATAATTCTTTAATATCTGACCAATTGATCCCAGTAGAACTTATTTTACCAATATCCAACCAATTAATTCCTGCTGAAGATGCTGTTTCAATATCAGACCAATTAATAGAAGCATTACTTAAAATAGAGATATCTCTCCAATTAATAGCATTTGTTGTTAACGAAGATACATCTATCCAATTAATACCTCTAGTGGTCATTTGTTGAATATCTAACCAATTAATAACAGCAGCACTCATTGAGCTTAAATCTCTCCAATTAATTCCACTCGTTGTTAAACTAATAATATCATTCCAGTTGATCCCGGTAGAACTTAAAACTTCTACATCTGTCCAATTTATCCCTACTGTCGTTAATCGTGAGAAGTCGGTCCAATTTATTCCCTCTATCGTTAATCGTGAGAAGTCGGTCCAATTTATCCCCTCTGTCGTTAATCGTGAGAAGTCGGTCCAATTGATTGTTTCTCTAGTAAAACGAGAGATATCAGTCCAATTGATACCATTTTGACTTAACATTTCAATATCATCCCAATTAATACCGGTGATTGATATTGTTTGTATATCATTCCAATTGATGCCCGTTTCACTGAGCCGTTCGATATCAGTCCAATTGATACCCTTGCCGGTCATATCCGAAATATCCGCCCAATTAATTCCAG
>DYQZ01000003.1:38823-40254 GCA_020719005.1 Candidatus Omnitrophus sp. | reverse complement strand
CTGAACTCATGATATTTAAGTCAGACCAATTGACACCTAACGTGCTCATGGAATGAATGTCAGTCCAGTTGATACCAGATAGGGCTAATGTTTTTATATCCGACCAATTGACGCCTTGTTTAGTCAAAGCTTCAATATCCACCCAATTAACACCTGAAACAGTCATCGTTTGCAGATCATTCCAATTGATCCCTAAATTTGTAACTTTAGTAAGATCTGTCCAATTTAATTGACTTGTTGAGAAAGTTTGAATATCAGACCAATTAATACCACTTCTTGATAAATTTTGCAGATCATTCCAATTAACACCAATGGATGTTATTCTTGAAACATCTGTCCAATTTACTCCATTTAATGTTAAACGTTCGATATCCAGCCAATTAATTCCTTTGTTAGATAAAATTGAAATATCTGTCCAATTTATTTTCTCCAATGACATTCTTTGAACATCTGTCCAATTTACCCCAACATTAGAAGAAGCCATAATATCCTGCCAATTAATAGCTATTTGTGTCATTTGTGAAAGATCGGTCCAATTGACCCGGCTATTCGTCATACTGCTAAGAGCATTCCAATTAATACCTGCGGATGTAAGAGCATTAATATCTTGCCAATTAATATTAAGAACAGAGAATCTGTTCAGATCTTCCCAATTAATATTGGAAGCTGATAATCTTTCAATATCAGTCCAGTTAACACCCGTCTGACTAAGACTTGATATATCAAGCCAATTGATACCACGGGATGCCATAAGATTGATATCATTCCAATTAACACCAACAAGCGTCATTTCAGCAATATTAGACCAATTAACACCACTTGCATTCATTTTTTGAAAATCGACCCAATTGATCTGTGAAAGACTTAACGTATTAATGTCAGTCCAATTAATACCAATTGTGGTTATTTTCTGAAGATCCGTCCAATTAATCTGACTTCTTGATACTGTTTTAATATCAGTCCAATTAATACCTTGTGTAGAATACGTAGCAATATCTAACCAGTTTATACCGTCAAGAGACATTCTTCCAAAATCAGACCAATTAATACCTCTCTTTGTAATCGTTTCAATATCACTCCAGTTAATACCTTTTGAAGAAAACGATGAAATATCAATCCAGTTAACGCCCGCTTTTGTCAGTCTTGAAATATCTTCCCAATTAACACCGTAAGATGTCATATCATCAAAACTTTGCCAATTAATACCAGCTGTTGTCATCTGTACAATATTTCCCCAATTGATCCCAAGGTCGCTCATAACACTAAAATCATTCCAATTAATATTTTGTTGCGTTAATGAACCAATATCAGTCCAATTTACACCCGCGATCGTTAACCGCTCAATATCAGTCCAGTTAACACCAGCCTCTGTTAACGCCCCAACATCAGTCCAGTTAATACCTGTTACGGTCAACCGTTTTACATCAACCC
>DYQZ01000003.1:0-38723 GCA_020719005.1 Candidatus Omnitrophus sp. | reverse complement strand
CACCCAGTTCACACCTGCATCACTCATCGCTCCAATATTGGTCCAATTCACTCCAGCCATTGTTACTGTATTTAGATCCTGCCAATTTATATTTGATATTGTTAGATCCTGAAGACTTGACCAATTAATTCCTAAAATGGTCATCTTGCTAAGATCCACCCAATTAATACTACTAGTTGAGATCTTACTTAGATCAGTCCAATTGATCCTGTTTGCTGTTAATGTTTGTATATCTGTCCAATTAAGACCAGACAACGTCATTCTGCCAAGATCTGTCCAATTAAGACGTGTTTTCGTTATTCGTTCAACATCATCCCAATTAATCCCCTGCTTAGACATTGTATTAATATCAGACCAATTAACACCAGAACGAGTTAATTCAACAATATCAACCCAATTAATATTAGAAGTAGAAAGCAGATTTACATCTTTCCAGTTAATCATACTGATTGTTAATGTTTGAATATCTGTCCAATTAACACCAGATGCTGTCAATGATCCTATATCTAACCAGTTAATATTAATGTTAGAGAATGTTGCAATATCAGACCAATTAATACCTTTAGTTGTTAATGCATTAATATCTGTCCAATTAACACCCGCATGACTCAAGGTCTGGATCGTTTGCCAATTGATATTAGTTGTTGTTAACGATTTAAGATCAGTCCAATTAATATCAGATCCGGTTAAGGACGAAAGATCTGTCCAATTTACATTTGATGCTGTCATTTGTTCAAGAGACTGCCAATTTATGCCTGCAAATGTTAATGCTTGAATGCTTGTCCAATTGATCCCTTGTTCAGACATTCTTTCAATATCTCTCCAATTAATACCAACAGAAGAAATAGACTGAAGATCAGTCCAATTGATCCCAGTAGTAGATAAATTCTTTATTTCAGACCAGTTAATATTATTTTTACTTAAAGTAACAAGATCCGTCCAATTGATCCCGCTCTCTGATATTCTAGACAGATCAGTCCAATTGATACCTGTAACCGATAAAGATCCTATATCCGTCCAGTTAACACCCGTAACTGAAAGCGTATTGATATCAGTCCAGTTAACACCTGTCAAAGAAAGCCGTGCAATATCAGTCCAATTAATATTAGTATTTGCAATAGAGGCAATATCGAGCCAATTAATATTCCGCTCTGAAAGGGTTTGAATATCAAGCCAATTAATATTAGCTTTTGTAAATGTTTGGATATCTGTCCAATTCACACCTGACAACGTTAATTCTTCTAAATTCATCCAGTTAATGCCACGTGTTGAAAGACTATTAATATCATCCCAATTAATGCCATTCTTAGACAATCGTTCAATATCATTCCAGTTGATACCATTACGTGAAATATTCTGAATATCGATCCAGTTAATACCGACCGTAGTAAATTTCTGAATATCTTGCCAGTTGATATTTTGTTGGGAAATAGAGGCGAGATCATTCCAATTAATAGATGCCACTGTCATAGTGGACAGATCAGTCCAATTGACTCCTGTTAATGATAACCTTTCAATATCTACCCAGTTGATCCCTGTTGCTGATATTTTCTTAATATCTGTCCAGTTAACACCAGATCCAGACATGGCACCAATATCCGTCCAGTTAACACCACTCTTTGTTAATGAAACAATATCAGTCCAATTAATATTAGTGTCAGATAACGTAGCTAAGCTGACCCAATTAATAGCAGAAGAGGATAACGTGCTGATGTCTTGCCAGTTAATACCTCTCGCTGTCAAACTTCCAATATCAACCCAATTAATACCCGTAGAGGACATAGAGCCAATATCGATCCAGTTAACACCGCTCAATGACATCGCACCAATATCAATCCAATTTACTTCAGATGTTGATAACGCACCAAGATCCGTCCAATTAATGCCAGCAACTGAAAGTGTTCCTAAACTTGTCCAATTAATATTGACATCAGAAAGTTTATTAAGATCATTCCAATTAATACCGCTTACAGTTAATGTTTCAATATCACTCCAATTAATACCTTTTTTACTTAATGTATCAATGTCTGCCCAGTTTATACCTTGATTTGTTAACGTAACGATATCCGTCCAATTGATCTGACCGGTCGTGATCCTCAAAAGATCTGTCCAGTTTATCCCGCTCTCAGAGAACGTAGACAGATCTGTCCAATTGATATTAGAAAGACTCATTGAAGAGATATCTGACCAGTTAACACCAGAAATGGTCAATGTCTCTATCATGTTCCAATTAATACCTGTTGTTGTTAATGAACCAAGATCTATCCAATTGATCCCGGCATTCCCCATTCTTGTAATATCAGTCCAGTTAATACCTTTTTCTGTCAACGTTTGAATATCAGTCCAGTTAATATTACTTATAGATAATTTATTAATATCCATCCAATTGATATCACTGGCGGTCAACGCTTCAATATCCAGCCAATTAATGCCGGATAAAGACAAACGCGTAATATCATTCCAGTTCATATTGGATCTGGAAAGGGTATTAAGATCCGTCCAATTAATTCCAGCAAGAGTAAGCGCTTCAACACTAGTCCAATTAATTCCTGTTGCGGTAATGCGAACAATATCAACCCAGTTAATACCAGAGATTGTCAATGTTTGAAGATCTGTCCAATTAATATCTTTTTGTGTCAGCGAACCAATGTCTGTCCAATTGATCCCTGCTGAAGTTAATGTCAAAATATCAACCCAGTTGATATCCGACTGACTCAATACGGCCAAAGATCCCCAGTTGATCCCTTGAAGAGAAAGAGCTTCCATATCCTGCCAATTAATGCCTTGCTCTGAGAATGTACCAATGTCCGTCCAATTAATACCAGCTTTTGTTAGTCCGGTTATATCTGTCCAATTCACACCGGATCTTGTTATCACATCAATTGTGTTCCAATTAATACCTGCTTGTGAAAGAGAGCCGATATCCATCCAGTTGACGCCCGTAGCAGAGATCCGTTGAATATCAACCCAGTTAATACCTGTAATACTCATTGTTTGAATATCGGTCCAGTTCATTCCGACAGATGTGATCGCTGCAATATCTGTCCAGTTAACACCCTTCAAACTCATTGATGCAATATCTGCCCAATTGATATTGGTCTTTGAAAATGTTTCTATCAGAGTCCAATTAATATCATTTTGGGATAATGAACCAATGCTCGACCAGTTAATACCACTGGATGTTAGGCTCTGAATGTCTGTCCAATTGATCCCTGCTAGTGACAAACGTGAAATATCTTGCCAATTAACGCCATTACCGGAAAGATTTCCAATATCTGTCCAGTTGATCCCGGAAGCTGTTAGTCTGGCGACATCATCCCAATTAATAGAAGAAGACGAGAATCTTCCAATATCTGTCCAGTTAATATTAGCTCTTGTGAAAGAATTTAATCCAGACCAGTTAACATTAGCTGTTGTAAATGCCGTGACATCCAGCCAATTGATGGCGCTGGATGCCAATGTTGCAACATCTGTCCAATTGACACCCGCTTTGGCAAATCTTGAAATATCATCCCAATTAACACCTTTAACAGAAAGTGTTTCAATGTCTGTCCAGTTGATGCCAGTAGCCGTCATTTTTTGAACATCAAGCCAATTGATCCCGTTAACAGACAATGTTTGAACATCAAGCCAGTTGATCCCTGACAAAGAAAGTCTGCTGATATCTGTCCAATTAACACCTTGATCAGCAACATCCGCAATATTGACCCAATTAATACCTGCAGAAGTTAATGAAGAGACATCTGTCCAGTTGATCCCCCGTTCCGACGCAATTTCAATATCAGACCAATTGATCCCGCGTAAAGACATTGTTCCAATATCAATCCAATTAATGCCTGTATTTGATAACGACCCAACATCTGTCCAATTAATGCCCTTGCGTGTTAAGGTAACAATATCAGTCCAATTGACACCACTTGTAGATAAAACATTCAAATTCGTCCAATTAATATGCTCATTAGAAAGTGTATTAATATCAGTCCAATTCACTGAAGCATCCGTAAGGGTACCGATATCGATCCAATTAATACCGCTCATTGAAAGAGCCGCTACATTGATCCAATTAATACCATTTGTAGACATTGTTTCTATATCAGACCAATTGACACCTGCTAAAGAAATAGAACCAACATCAACCCAATTAATACCAGCATCTGTCATTTGGCCAATATTGATCCAATTAATAGAAGAAGATGTCAATGTGGTTAGATCAGTCCAATTCATTCCTGCCAACGATAATGCGCCCAGGTCTATCCAGTTAATACCAGCTAAGGAAGAACTTGCCAGGTCTGTCCAGTTAATACCTGTTTCAGAGATACGCTGAATATCAGTCCAGTTAATAGAACTATCCGTGATACGTGCCAGATCGAACCAGTTAACACCTGCAACAGTCATTGTTTCAATATCAAGCCAGTTTATCCCTGCATCTGTCATTGTTCCGATCTCTGTCCAGTTCAAACCAGATTCAGTCATCCGTTTAAGATCTGTCCAATTGACACCTTGTTTAGACAAGGCAGAAAGATCGGTCCAATTAATAGTCGTTGTAGATATCTTTAAAATGTCCGTCCAATTAATGCCTGTGACAGAAAGAGTTTCTATGTCTACCCAATTAATACCGGCGTCAGCTAAAGAACCAACGTCCGTCCAATTGATCCCAGAATGTGTTAATGTCTGAAGATCCTTCCAATTGAGCCCGGTAAGAGATAAAGAAGAAATATCTGTCCAGTTAAGATTGGCAAGAGAAAGTGCGGCAAGGTCTGTCCAGTTAACACCTTTAGCAGATAACGTAGAAATGTCTGTCCAGTTGATTCCTGTTTGAGACATCGTTGAAATATCAAGCCAATTAATACCGGCCGCTGTCAATGACCCTATGTTTGTCCAATTCGTTACAGCCTTACTTAAAACAGCAACATCCGTCCAGTTCACACCAGAGATGGAGATCTTTTCGATCTCTGTCCAATTAATATTAGTTGCAGAAAGTCTGGAAACATCTGTCCAGTTGATCCCGGCATCTGTCAATGCCGCAACATCATCCCAATTAATACCTGCAGATATCAATCGATCAAGATCCATCCAATTGATGCCCGCTGTTGTGAATGTGGTGATGTCATTCCAATTGACACCAACCGTTGAAAGATGCTGGATATCTGTCCAGTTTATTCCGATTGTTGAAAACGTATTCAGATCCGTCCAATTGATCCCTGCCAGAGATAACGCTTGAATATCTGTCCAATTTACACCCGTATCAGACAATGTTGCGATGTCCTGCCAGTTAACCCCTGCCATCGATAATGACTGGACATCAACCCAATTCACACCTGAAAGGCTCATTGTTCCAATATCAAGCCAGTTAATATGAGCTGTGCTTAATGCATCAAGATCTGTCCAGTTCACACCGGTAGTAGAAAGAACCTGCACATCTCTCCAATTGATCCCAACAGCAGAAAGAAGATCGATATCCGTCCAATTTATACCAATATCTGAGAAGGTCGCGATGTCTGTCCAATTGATGCCGGCAAGGGTCAATGACTCAACATCGGTCCAATTGATCGCATGCCTGGACATGGAATTAAGATCATCCCAATTAATGTTGGCTCTTGTCAAAACCGCAAGGCTATCCCAATTGACCCTATCCGGCCAATTAACTCCCGCTCCGGTCATCACCGCAAAATCGATCCAATTCACGCCGGCCATTGTCAAACTATCAAGATCCGTCCAGTTGATCCCTGTTTTAGTTAATGCATCCAGATCACTCCAATTGATACCTTTTGACGCCATCGCACCGATATCATGCCAATTGATCGCAATATTAGACATCAGTTCTAGATCTGTCCAATTAAGACCAGCTTCAGTCATTACATTGATCTCTTGCCAGTTGACCCCTTGAGTGGTCATGGTATAAAGATCATCCCAATTAATGCCAGCTGCAGTGATCGCACTAACATCGGTCCAATTAATATTGGCAGAAGACATTTTCTCCCAGTTGACCGCATTCATGCGATTAGTTGTTGTCTTGATGGTAGAAACGTCTGCCATCAGAACGCCCACATCCTGCCAATTGATCGTGGCTGTATCTTGAAGGATCATGCCAATATCTTCCCAATTGATCGTATCAGTCTTAAGTTTTATCGCACCGATCATATCCCAATTAACCGCTGCCAGATCCGAGATCGTAGGCTTGATCAGATCCATCGGCGAATAAGCACTGAACAGCCCTGTGCCGCTATCGTAGATCCCGAAATCGATCATATATGAATCTTTTAATTCATTAGCCGTCGGAACCCAAGTGCCTGTCGGTGTACACCAATCTTTGGTAGCACTGACAGTGAATGTGATCTTTCTTGTAAATGAGACACCAGCAAGATCTGCCGTATTGTAAATATACGCGTCATAACATGTGTCAATGGTCACCAGGTCAACACGCTGACCATCTGTTTCCAGCCACGTGTAGATCGAATACGCTCCGTCTGATTCATCCCAAACAGCCGCGAACTTGGCGCCAGTGCCAGGGAACACATCGAAAGGTTCGGACACAGCAGAAGAAAGCCCGGAAACTTCGGCTTTGAGCGTATAGGCTTCACCGCCGCGTGAGATCTGAAGGTCCTGAAACTTAGCAAGACCATTGACCACAGTGATTGTTGTTGCACCCTCAAGCGTCGCTGCACCAGGATTGTTCAGGATCGATATGCTGACCTGAGTTGCATTATCGCTGGTGACAACATTGTTATTCGCGTCGAGAAGCGCAACGATCGGCTGACGATCGAATTTGTTGATGTGTTTTGTGCTGGAAGGAGAAACGATGAACGCGAGGTGTGTGGCATCCCCGTGAGAAAGTGCCGCGGCAGAACCAGATGTAGCGCTTGAAGAACCGCCCTGTGCGCCACCTGAAAAAATATCACTACCGATCGTTGTGTCTGCTGTACCGGTAGAAGGGCCACCAACATATTGAGCAAACGAAGACGTCGCAGTAAATATATTTACTGCGATCATTAAAATAAATGCGCTGACACAACGGCGCAAGAGTCGATGGGTTGTCGTAGTTTTATTTATTTTCATTACCAGGGAATCAACTGGTCAGCAACGTTTCTTAATATGTATATTATCAATTTCTTTATTCTATTATTCAATAAATATTTGAAAAATTATCCAATGATTTTAACATTAAAAGATAAAAAGCCTACTCTTTTTTTACCGACGGGGAAAACATTACGGAGCGGTCCGCGCGAAACGCGCACCATACACCACACCAGCTGAAACATCAAAACGTTCTTTTAATCCTACGCTATCAGGATCTTTCACCCCAAAAGAACGAGACGATACTTGAAAATGACGAAGGCTCGCTGACTGAAAATCACCGCCGCGATAACCAATACCTTTAGTGCCGGAGATCCCGCGACGTGCATCACCTGCGTCTATGCCGGGCCAATCAGCATTGGTTGCGTTGCCTTCAAAACCGGTAAGAGAATTCACCTCACCATCGCCATGAGACCCCAGAAATTGACGTCCCTCTGCGCGTCCGATCGACACAACAGGTTCTGCCACATTCCCTGAAAGTTCCATATTGCCATAATATCCCGCGCCACTCGTGACACGGCTTGTTGCATTCTCAGAAAAAATACCCGCACGCAGCGCGCCTTTTTGCCCTTCGGCCATTCCTCCGACGCGGCCATCGCCCGTTGTCCATCCCGTTGTGTTACGATTCAAATTAGCGGTGCTATCAAAAATGGATTCTGTGCCATTCTCATCCTGATTCGGAGGAAATATTTCTTCTGCGCCAGCTGCGTCATAAGCAGATGTTCCCCAGGCAAATTCATCAGCAACAGGAACAACGTCCACACCTCGAGCGGCTTTCTCAAATTCAAATTCTGTCATCGGACGAAGTCCTGCCCAATCCGCGAAAGCTGCGGCATCAGGCCATGAAACATACGTCATTGCACGTGCAAAACGTGCTGTCGTAGCTGTGGTATTTGGTTCTGTATTATCCCAGGCAATGGTATTTCGATTCACTACTCCATCTGAATTCTTGCCGCCTTCAATGGAATTGGTGATATCGCGATTAACGCGCGCAGCAGAAGATAAAGTATTAAAAAATGAAACCCATTCACCCTCCGTCAATTCGTATTTCATTAAATAAAGACCACGATATCCTTTGGGAAAAGAATTAGGCAAAAGGAACGCATCTCCAGACGCGTTCTCTCCTGGAGCTCCCGTACTTTGATAATAAAATCCATTCGAAGCAACATTAGCCGTACTGATCGCATTCTCACTGGTGATATACCATGGCTCATCATCCCCGGCCCCTTGCTTAAAACGATATTCTGAAGCGCTTGCCCCATCCCCGGCAAAGAAAGCACCTTCCGGAATATAAACCATCTCAAATCCGTAGACACGGATCAGTGTATTTGCGGCCTGTGCCGTCTCATCCGATAATCCGTCCAGACCATAATTCCACACGAACTTAAGCCCTTTGGCTTCAACAGCTCCTGTTCCTGCTGCAGAACGACGGAAAAAGAACCCTTTCAAGTCTTGCGGGACAACTGCTTCAAAATTCACAGGCATCGAGAAACCTGCTGGATTAAGACCAACACCGCCCATAGAAGCATGATGCCAGGTTTGTCCACCATCGATCGAATATTTGACAAAGACCCATGCCGCATCATGTGAAACAGTATTACGCCAACTGTTAGCCTGTTTAAGATCGCATGTCAGCGTTATTTTGTCACTCGCCGCATCAGTGACAAAGACATCTAAAGCACTGAGACGTAGATCATTGGCAAACGAAGGACTTACAAGCGTAAAACAAAAGAAAACCAATAATTTTATTTTTTTAATCATACCAATTCGCGAGGGTTACGGGGTTAGATAACGATTATTCGCCGTCGTAGGAGCGAGCACCACGACCGCCATCATAAGCAGTTGCATCGATGATACCATATACCGCGCTCTGACGATCAGAAACGCGAAGACGTCCGTCAGGGTCCATCCAGGATCCGCCGCGCAATCCAGAACCTGAGGCGATCACAACACCTTTTGACGCATCAACATCCATTCCAGGCCATCCGGCAACATTAGCATTACCTTCGAACCCAGAAGCTGTAGCCAAATAACCATCACCATGCATGCCTGAAAACCCAATACCAGCGGATGATCCGACACTAACAACAAATTCACTGACATTACCCGAAAGATCCATCGAACCATAATAACCAGCACCTGAGGAAATGCGATCAGAAGAACCGGTGGCGAAGATCCCGGCCCGCAGAGGTCCTTGTTGATATTCAGGGCCGTTTGCAGCATCTCCGCTGGAGATCGTGACCCCTGAGAAATGAGCATTCGCATTGACTGTTGTCACTATTTCATTAGCGCCATCCTCTGCACCAGAAAGAACAGCGGCAGCGATAGCGATCTTAGATGCCCACGCATACTCACCACGTAACGGCAGATACGGGCCTCGTGCTGTTTTTTCAAATTCCAGTTCAGTCATCGGACGAAGTGCGGCCCAATCCAGAAAAGCACAAAGGTCCATCCAATTCAAATACGTCAATGCCCTCGCAGGACGCGATGTTACACACACTACCGGAGACCCTGAACAAGAAATAGTATTGCGCTTAAATACTGAATCTGCATTCTTATGCGCCGCATCAGTGAGATCCCTATTTTCGCGTGCATTCACATCTAAAGAATTCACAAAATCCACCCACTGCCCTTCTGTTACTTCATACTTCATGGAATAAAACCCTTTGTATCCCTTGGGATAAGCACCAGGAATAACAAAAGAAGAACCTGTGGCAAACTCCTCGGGATTGCCGGCAGAAGTGTAATAAAAACCATCATTCGCCGCAGCAGTGACATTAATGCCGTTCT
Source organism: Candidatus Omnitrophus sp. (assembly GCA_020719005.1). Lineage (GTDB taxonomy): Bacteria > Omnitrophota > Gorgyraeia > Zapsychrales > Fredricksoniimonadaceae > DYQZ01. The sequence goes on along the minus strand of DYQZ01000003.1, from coordinate 28,859 downwards.
CATTCTGAATGAACCAGGGATCCGTATCCGCCGCTCCCTGTTTTAAAGAAGCGGCACTTGTAGCGTGATCCCCGGCGTAGAAAGAACCTTGGGGAACATAGACCATTTCCATACCTATGACAGATACGGATATTTCTGAACTTTCCAAGAACCCTGCACTTGAATAATCGACTGTGACCATGACGCTTTGAGCATTGAAAACCCCGACCTGCGCACTGGATGTCCGACGTAAAAAGAACCCCGTTCTATCAGAAGGGCCATAGATCTCTGCGGAGGAATTGCTTCCTATTGAAGAACCGGCTGGATTTAAACCGGAAGTGGTGATAAGACCGAGCTTTTTACTGGCGGAAGATGTTTGGGCATCTTGCAAACGGATGGTAAGCCAGGCGGCATCGTGATTGATCTTATTACGCCACGAATTTTCCCAGGAAATATCGAAAAGGACTGAAAAAGTTTTTGCAGCAGGATTGCGAGAACCTACACGCACATTACTAACAGAAAGATTATTGGCTTCGGAAACGCACGGAAAAAATACTGCGGTAAAAATACTTATTAAAAGGAAAAAGAAAATCTTTCTCGTTCTCATGTTGCTCCTTTAAAAGCTATCCCGCCAAACGAGACGAAACAGCGAGAATGCATACAAAGATATAATAAATACAATTAACGGGCAATATTCATCTGACCCGTAACATCACCAGTATCAATACGTGCATTCGTCTGACTTCTTAATTTAAGTTTTGCTCCCACGATCTTTTCATCAATGAACTTCTTATCTTCAGCGTTCGGTTTCAGATACAAATACCACTGATAATGCTTCAAAGCTGTTTCATGATCGGCGACATAATCACCACTGACAAAAGCAAGATTATAATGAGCGTCGGCATCATACGGCATCAGATCAACAGCCTGATAATATTCAACTACCGAACGCTGGTATTCCCCGCGTTCAAAATAGACATTCCCCATATTATAGTGCGCACGGGCCAATTCTTCCTTAAATTTTTCATCTTCAGGGTCCAGATCCCCACCTTTTTGCAAAATATCATTTGCCTGTTTCTCAACTTCCCTCGGGGAAAGGCCTGGTTTTGAAGCAATGACCTCAGCGGGTTTGATCGTTCTTGTCTCTTTGGCCTCTGCCGCATCAGACTCGAGCTTTTTCATCCGCGTTTCAAAAGACTTTTCTTGCTCTGCCATTTGGGCACGGACATCTTCTATTTCTTTGGAATATTTTGTGTTCAGATTTTCTACTCGGCGGATCTCTTTTACAAACTGCTCACGCTCCTGACGCATTTCCTCGACACGCTTTGCTTCATAATCTTTCTCATTACGCGCCTTTTCCAATTCTTTCTGAAGAGCTGCGGCATCTCCTTGAGCAGAAACCCCCGCGTCCTGGGCAAAGACAAAAGTAGCCGGTAACAAGAACGCAGTGATCAATACAGTATACAACGTGATGTTTACCGTTTTTCTCAACAAAGATGTCATATCAACCTCTCTCCCGTTTGGTTAGTAACAGGATTAATTATAATTTTTTGCAGGCTTAATCGTGCCTTTTGGAACCTTGTATGAATCTTTACCTGTCAGGATATGCGGAGTAATGAAAATAACGATCTCCGTCGACTGCATCGAATCAGACTCATAGCCAAAAAGTTTACCAAGCATTGGCATGTTCATCAAACCAGGAATGCCTTTTTTGAGATGGATCTTATCATCTTTCCGCAGACCGGCCATGATAATGGTCGTGCCATCCTCAACAACAAGCGTTGTTTCTACAACGGTCTTATTAACTTGCGGGATACCACCTTGGGAATTCGATGAATTAGATGTGATCCTATCGACTACAGAGGAAATCTCCGGATTCAACTTCATCGTGACCATACCATCTTCATTAATGGTCGGCGTGACATTCAGCTTCAGACCGACATCAATAAAACGGACATCTTCACTTGTGATCGCATTCTCGCCTGTTCCTGATACGGTTGAAATAATATAAGGAACTGTATCGCCGATGTGAATATGGGCTTCTTCATTATTAACAGCAATGATCTGCGGATTAGACAAGATCTTTGTATCACTCACCTGATCCATAAGTTGCAGTCTGGCTACAAAATTATCGACATTAACAGAGCCAACGGCGACCTGGCCAAAAGCTGATGCCGTCGATGATGGCGCGGTCATAGAAACTTTAATATCACCAAGCGCATGATCTTTTGTGAGATAAGACCAATCAAGCCCTGATTCTGCTGTAGGCTTAAGAATGACCTGCAAAATACGTGCTTCAATAAGGACTTCTTTGGTCGGCTCATCCAAATGACGGATGATCTTTTCCACTTCCTGTTTACGACCAGGGAACACACGCACGATCAGCTGGTTGGAACGCTCATCGGAGGTGATCGAACCAACAGCCTTGGCATCGATCCTCATACGCAACTTATCTGCCACCACATCAGCTTTAGCATATTGAAGATTATAAACAACTGTTTCAAGCGGCTGTTCTATCTCACCTACGATCTTTTTCATGCGAATAATGGATTCAGGTGTATCGATGAGCACAACAGAACCCGTGTCTTCATCTATAATGATCTTACCCACATTGCTTTTCAAATTATCAAGTGCGGCCAATACATAGCTTGGTTTGGCATACTGCAGATGAATGGTCTCAACAATGGTCTTGTCCCCAAACGGCTTACCGAACATGGCCTCATATTCAACCGCGGTCATGACCTGAATGATATTATTTTGAACTGAATAAGCAAGCTTGTTTGAAACGACCACGATGTCCATCGCGTCCTTGATGGCCACATTGTCCAACAGGACCGTTGTCCTTCCGTCGACAGCAGGGCTGATGATGATGTTGAATTCGCCCTTCATGGCCAGGAACTTAAGAACATCAACGATGTTCATATCCCGCACATCAAGCGCAATCTTACGCATCAGACGCTCATCGAACGATTCTTTTGATTCTGTCAAGAGCATGGGTTTGGGGCGTTCACCCTTTTCCTCGGCTCTTACGGTGGAACTTTTGGTCATACATGCCGTAATGGCAAGCACGGCCAATGTGATCGCGAACAACTTCTTGGAAAAAGTGTTTTGCGGTGTCATAGCTTGATCACTATCTCCTCGTTAGCGTAACTGAAAACAACCTTATTGGTAAAGATCGTTTTAACAGTTACATCGTCTATTTTGTCACCCTCTTTCAAAAAGCGGGTCGTACTATTGGACTTGTCTTCGATCATCACGGTCGCTGACTCAGGCACATCGAGCCAGGCAACACCGACCACCTTGTATTGGGACATCTTTTTTTCAAGTGCCGCTTTCTCTGTCGGCGTTGCAGAAGAACCATCTTCTTTCTTTTCGTACGGCTTGAAAAGATCTCGGCTGCTCATTTTATCCAGATAGTACGCAATGCTTTTAATTTGCGGAACAAAAAGCTTTAGTGATTCTTGAGGCAGAACATCTTCCACCGAGAACACAACGTCCTGCCTGACCAAACCTAGACCATTGCGAAGCTCGAGGAGAAAATAAAAAAGACCCATGACCGTCGCAATGATAAGGACCATATTCAGCTGACGCGAAGTGAACGGGATGCGCGCCGCAGGTTTTTTCGCAATAGCAACAGTACCGCCAGCACCCGACGCAGCCGCCTGCGACTTTTTGGTGGCCTCAATGATCTTCAAGAGCTTCTGTTCAGCGGTTTCTTTTTGTGCCATCGACGAGAAATATAGTATTAGAACTGATTTTTAAAACTTTCTTCTTTTGGAACACTCTCATATTAACATAGGGGCATTGCCCCGCAAGTTCTTTTTACCTTTTTTTATTATTGTTAATATTAACGCCACCCCGCCGAGCAAAAGACCGAACGTGCGGGCGAAAGCTCTTAAAGTAAAAACACATCCGGAAAAAAAGACATCCCGAACATCCCGCATCATCACAGCAGCAAAGACAAGCTCGAACAAAAAGAAAGCGCTGACTGCAAGAATACTGACGTCAGGTCGTATGAAAAAGAACACAAAAGATATCAGGACACACACGGGCTCGACCATGTCTTTCCAGAAAGTATAGTCATCCCCTGTGATCATATGGGCATGGTCATGATACATTTTCACGCGCCAAAACCCATGACGGAATTGCTCTTGAAGATATTTACGTAGATGTGTCTGATGAAAGTGCGCAACCAACGCACCCCGTAAGAAATGGATCTTTCTCCCTGTAGCCAGGATCTTATAGCTCAGGTCATTATCCTCACCACTGGCATTACGGTAGACGGCATTGAATCCGCCTACAGAACGGAACAGGTCTGCGCGTATGGCGACATTATAGCTGCCAAAAGCCCGGGGGAATTCAGGCATCAGGCGCTGATGCCGAAAAAGTATTTCATCATGGATAACGCGCGCCAGCTGTTTTTCAGGATTAGCGATCGCGTAACTCCCACAAACAGAACCAATATCATTCGAACTAAAACCCGCGATCAGATTAGAAAGCCAACCGGTCTCGGGAAGGCAATCGGCATCCGTAAAAATGAACACATCACCTTTTGCATGCTTTGCGCCGAAATTACGCGCACTCGCGGGGCCTGCGTTCTCCTGCTTCAAGTAAATAACGGGATAAGAAGAAACAACCGCGGCCGTGTTATCCGTTGACCCATCATCAACGACCACAACCTCTTTAGTGCCGGGATAAACCTGCTCCAAAGACTTCTCGATCGCTTGAGCGATCGTGGCAGAGCCATTGTAGACAGGGATAATGATACTGACAGAGGGAGTTATCATATTAGCGGCCTTTAATATTTCCTTTCAGATCATTCAGATCAGCCTCAAGAATACCGATCTTCTGCGCCATGCGGTCATTGCGCTTATTCTGCTGGCACAAAAACACAGTCAAGAGAAGGCTTAACACCACAAAACCGCCCAAGAGAGAAAAGAAAATAAAATTACTCGGTACCTCGAACCCCAGAAAAGCTGAAAGCGCAAAGATGCTTTGATGCCATACCGAGAAGACAACGCCGGCCCCTGAAAAGATAAGCCATGCAAAAGCATACTTGAACGTCAGCTTTTCACGACGAACAAGCTCGATCACAAAAAGGAACACGCCCAAAGAAAGCATGAATGCCAATAATTTTATTCCCATATGCCGTAGGCCTTTCTTTTTTTTAATAAGTGAAGCAAAATCGCGGTGGTCACCTTTAACATATAATATGGCGACTTTAATCTTCCGATCGAACTTTTTCCGGCGATCCTCGGGCGCATCACCACGGGAACATCCACGATACGGGCGCCAAGTCTGCGCGCAACAACAAGCGCCTCAGGCTCAGGAAAGTCCGATGGATAATAAGACGCAAACAAACGGATCAAGCGACGACCGCACGCACGAAAACCTGATGTCGGATCTGTTGCGGTAAAGCCGGTTATTAAACGGATAAGCGCGGTAAAGAACCTGATCCCGACGCGCCGAAGAGCTGTCGAGCGAAATCCATTCTGAGATGACAAAAACCGCGTCCCGATAGCCATATCTACATTCCCGTCGATCACGGGACGCAGAAGCTGACCGAGATATGAAACATCGTGCTGTCCGTCCCCGTCGACTTGAACGGCAATATCAAATCCGTGTTCATCCGCATAACGATACCCTGCTTGCACAGCACCGCCTATCCCGAGATTGAACGGCAATGGAACAACACACGCGCCGGCCTGATGCGCCAATACTGCAGTATTGTCAGAAGAGCCGTCATCAATGACAAGCGCCGTGATCTTTGTATCCGGCACAACAACAGCGAGCACTTCACGGACAGTCCGTCCGATATTACCCGCTTCATTGAATGCAGGAATGATGACAAGGGTCTTTTTCATTGCCCACCACCGCGTAAACGGTCTAAACGTCCCATGATGCTGTAATCTTCGATCGTCTGACCAAGACGGAATACAACACCGCCGAGAATGTCACCGGAGCGAACGATCTCAATACGTGCCAAAGGACACGTCGAAGAAATGATCTCTTTCAAACGGACCACCCGCTTATCACCCGCTACACACGCTGTAACGATCGTGATCTCCGTCGCCTCATTCCCGCGAAGCGATATGGCCTTTTCAATGGCCAGCATCCACAATTCTAGATCGAACATGATCCACAATACCGCCAGAATAGCGACGGTGAGAAGCACTTGGGATACCACCACAATAATGAGCATATTCATCATAAATAAGAACCATCCTTAATAAAGAATACGGACTAAAGCTTTCCTTGGGCTTTTAATAACAAATATTTTGCGGCCAATGTTAACGCATCCTTGTCATTCTCCGATGCCATGATCTCATTAGGAACGACCCCATCAAAAGGGAACGGGCGCCCATCAGGGAAATGGCCACGTGCTACCATCATTGCCATTGTCGAACCATCCGACATGTCAAACATGCTTTTAAGAAGAACCTGTCCTGCCGTTTTCTCACCCAGGATCAGTGCCCGTTTTCTGTCCTGCATCACACCGGAGAATAATTCCGACGCGCTCCCTGTGCCTTTATTGACAAGTATCACAATGGGCCAGTCAAACCGGTATTGCGGCGGAAGAACAGGGATATCAAGGTCTGCACGCGGGCGATGCCTGCCTTCAAAATAAACCAATTGTTCTCCATTGGGAAGGAAGAATGCGGAGATCGCACGCGCAGCCAGCGGCGGGCCACCTGGATTCCCTCGCAGATCAAGTACAAGCCCTCTTGGCGCCTTAGCTGATAAGAAAGTCACGAAACGCGCCATGTCATCAGGCGTCCCCTGATTGAATTTCTCGATCTGCAGGCAATAAACACCCTCTACGCCCGTCGGCTTTAGAAAGACCGTCTGCTTGAAATATTCTTTGCTCTCTACCGTGATCATTCGCGCAATACTCGTCCTCACTTCAACATAATCAAGACGGACTTTTGTACCAACAAGAGGGTTCAACTTTTCTTTGGTCTTCTCGGGGCCGAGATCCTGAACCTTTTTCTCATCAACAAGAACGATCCTGTCCCCTTCACGCAAACCTTGCTGATAGGCATCTGACCTTGGTTCTATAAAACTGACGAGGAATCCCGAGGCTTCAAGGGCTCCTTCAATACCTAGATCAATACGCTGTCCATAGACTTCTTTGGCAAACTCCTGTGCCGGCTTAGGCGGAAGAAAACGGGAAAAAAGATCATCCGGCTGTTTCAAGAAATCAACCAGATAAGCCGCACTGCGCCAACGCACATAATCATTGCTTTTTTTCTCAAGAAGAAGGCTTGGATATATTTTTTCATTGAACGCTTTAAGAAAACGATCAAGATCCGCAGGGCTGACCTGAAAATAATACTGCTCATCCATGAGTTTGTATATTTCATTAAAATAGGCTAAATACTGATCATACGGTGATTGTGTTGCCCTGACAGGAATTGTCACGGACGCAGGAATGCTACCTGATACTGGAACAGGTAAAGATACCGGCTCAGCAGAAAAGACTGGTGGAACGAAAACGATCAACATAAAAAGAATAAGAATGCTGCGCACAAGGCTCCTGTTCATTGAAGCGGACATTTTACACCAAAGGCCAAAAGAACCATAGCAGAATCTCCACCAGCTGAAGATCCGTATCATTAATACTTTGTAAACTCTTGTGTTAGAGCCTGTTTTAGCTCAGCTTCACCAAGCTGAAGATTCGCAACGAAAGCGCCGTGTTCTCGTGCTTGACGATATTCGGGCATTTTCTTAGGGTTCTTGAGATATTTTGTGATCAAGGAGAGATCAAAACCATATAACAGTGTGCCATGATGAAGGATAAAACGACGGCCGCGCCGCTGGGCATTGCCGGAGAACTTCTTTCCGTTAGATGACAACACAAGATCACAGACCGGCTTGAACTCTGTCGTTACCCCTAAACTTTTTAACGCGTGCTGAACTTTATCAAGGATAACAACATACGACTTTGAAATACTATCGATAAGGGGGCGTTTTTCTTTGGAAAGGATAAGGGAGAAATTCAAGCAACCTGGTCCTTGAAGGACCGTACCACCACCAGAGGAACGTTTCAGTACCGGAATGCCGTCCGCCTGACAAACATCAAGTAAGACATCATCATCACTCTGGCATGTGCGGCCAAGAACTACGAATATAGAAGGAGATTCCCATAAACGAAGCACTTCACCGTCCTCACCGCGGTCAGCTGAGCGCAAAAGTTCATCATCATACAAGAGGTTACGTTCCGGATCAGGAAAAGAAAGGTCTACGACCTTCATGCGTTGGAGGCAAAATAATTAACTTTTAATTCACGCGCGGCTTTTGTTTCATCCGGACGGAAGATCGGCATCGTTGTCGGAAAAGACTTGAACGCCCCAGGGTCCTTACGCGTCAGCTCATCTGCCTCGAGCATCAGCTCAACAAACACGTCAAGGGTCTCCTTGCTCTCTGTCTCTGTCGGCTCGATCATGATCGCTTCTTTGACCGTTAAGGGGAAATAAACGGTCGGCGGATGGACTTTCTTATCAATGAGAAACTTGGCAATATCAATGGCATGAACTCCTCGCTCCGCCTGACGTGATGCGGAAAAAAGGCATTCGTGCATACAAACTCTGTCGAACGGGAGATAATATGCCCCCTTGAGGCGGCTCAATAAATAGTTGGCATTCAATACGGCATGGGCTGATGTTTCTTTAAGACCATCACCGCCGAGAAGAAGCATATACGCGTAGGCTTTAAGGATAACACCGAAGGCACCATAGAACGAAGCGATATAGCCGATCGAGTCAGGACCGTCATAATTCAACGCATAAACACCCAGAGCATCCTTTGTAACACGGGAAACAGGCAGGAATTTCTCAAGTTTCTCCCCAACGCCAACAGGGCCAGAACCAGGACCGCCGCCGCCGTGAGGTGTGGCAAAGGTCTTATGTAAATTCACGTGCACCACGTCAAACCCCAGGTCCCCCGGACGGGCACGACCCAAAATGGCATTCAAATTAGCACCATCATAATACATGATCCCGTCGACAGAATGAATAAGTCGGGCGATCTCATCGATCTGGGGATTAAAAACACCGTATGTGTCGGGACTCGTCACCATAAGCCCGGCGACTTCATCAGACAAAACACTCTTTAACTTTTCAATATCCATACCGCCCTTTTTATCGGACGGGATAGTGACAATTTCATAACCCGCGACCGCGGCACTCGCTGGATTCGTGCCGTGTGCGGAATCAGGGATGATAACGATCTTCTTTTTATTGCCTTTGGCTTTGTGGTACGCGGCCATCAGCATGATGCCAGTAAGCTCGCCGTGTGCGCCGGCCAATGGTTGCATCGTGAAGGCTTTCATACCTGTGATCATCGAGAGCCAACGCTCTGATTCATAAAGAACTTCAAGAGCACCCTGCGCGTAACGCTCACCACCTTTTAATTGCGGCAATAGCGGATGAAGGTCTGCAAATCCAGGCATCGCGGCAACCTTCTCCGTGAATTTCGGATTATATTTCATGGTGCATGAGCCAAGCGGATAAAAGTTCGCATCCACCGAGAAATTGCGCTGGGAAAGTTGGGTGAAATGACGAACGACGTCGAGTTCCGACATCTCCGGAAGCGCGGCATCGGTCTTGCGCAGATAAGTTTCTTTTAACGCTCCGGCAGAAGGAACATCTGTATCCGGAAGTTTAAAACCCTGGCGGTCTTTTACACTTTTTTCAAAAACAAGTTTCATTGCAGTTCCTTTACAACACGCCCGAGCACTTCGGCATAAGCAAGCATCTCATCCTTGGTCCGCTTCTCTGTGACAGCCACAAGAAGATATTTATCAAGCCCGTCATAATAACGGCCAAGAGGGAAACCGGCGGCAAACCCAAGGTGCATCATGCGCTCGATCACATCGTTCGCATTCACAGGCAGACAAACCGTGAATTCATTAAAAGTGGGGGCCGACGTCTTGACCTGAACACCCGGGATCTTCACTAGCTGCGCTTTCAGGAACTCAGCTTTGTCATAATTCAGACGGGCAAGCTTCTTTAAACCTTGCTTGCCGATGAGCGTCATGAAGATCACGGCCTGGATCGCGCAAAGCGCCACGTTGGTGCATACATTCGATGTCGCCTTCTCCCGGCGAATATGCTGTTCACGTGCCTGCAGGGTGTTTACAAAACATCTGTTCCCGGCAGAGTCAACGGTCTCGCCTACAATGCGCCCCGGCATCTGGCGAATGAACTTCTTGCGTGTCGTGATGAACCCAAGATATGGCCCGCCGAAATTAAGCGGAAGACCCAGGCTCTGGCCTTCTCCGGTAGCAATATCAACACCCATCTCCCCCGGGGTTTTGAGCATCCCCAAGGACACGGGATAAACACTTTCGATCACCAAAGCTCCACTGGCATGAGCTGTGGTCACAATATCAGTATGGTCGTCGATCGCACCGAAAAAATTCGGATTCTGCAGGATCACCGCGGCCGTCTTATCATCGACGAGCTTCTTTAAAAGAGCCCGGTCACTTTGCCCGTGCAATAAAGGTGCCTCGACAAATTCAAAATGCAGATTATGTGTATAGGACTTGATCAATTTACGGTAGATCGGGCTGACACCGCCATCCATCACGATGCGCGTACGCCCCGTGATACGAATGGCCATCATCATGGCTTCATAAAGCGCGGTGCCACCTTCATAAAGAGAAGCATTGGAAACATCCATCCCCGTCAGCGTGCACATGGCGCTCTGGAACTCAAAGAGTGACTGCAATGTCCCTTGGGCGGCTTCAGGTTGATAGGGTGTATAAGCCGTATAGAACTCACCTCTTGAAATAAGAGCCCCGCACGCAGCCGGGACATAATGGTCATAATATCCACCGCCGATAAAAGGAACCGGACCGACGGAATTCTTAAGCGCCAAAGTGTTAAGTTTGGAGGTGACCTCAAATTCAGAAAGGCCTTTAGGCAGATCAAAAGACCGGGGTGCATGCCGCGGCTGAATATCAGCAAAAAGCTCATCGATACTCTTGACGCCAATGGCATCGAGCATCGCACGTGTGTCGTCTGGGGTGTTTGCGATAAAAGGGTTCACGAAAAATCCTTGCAACAATTAGAAAAGGACTGCAGCGTCCTAAAAGGGAACTATTCCTCGGCTTCAGCCGCTCCGCCGTCATTACGATCAAGACTTTCTAGATAACTGCGATATTCATCCGCCGTCATCAAATTAGAGGCCTCTTCTTCGTCGGATATCTCAACCTTGGCGATCCATCCTTTTTCATATGGATCACGGTTGATGAGGCCCGGGTCATCCGTAAGCTCATCATTGACCTCGAGGATCTTGCCTGATACGGGAGAAAAGATATCACTGGCGGACTTTACCGATTCCAGCGCGGTCAACTGTTCGAACTGCTCGACCTGACCATCGATCCCTGGCAACTCAACATACGTAATATCACCAAGCGCCGACTGCGCATAATCCGTAATTCCGACCGTCGCCGTCTTTCCGTCGATGTCGATCCACTCGTGTTCTTTGGTGTAAAGGTAATGATTAATAATATCCATACGGCCTCTCTTTATTAGGAATAATAAATATAAATTACTTTTTTAACGAACCCTCTTTATAGAACGGGCGTGGAACGATCTCTGCATTCGCCTTTAACTTTGTATCCCCAAATATAATATTTTTCCCCATGCTCGTAAACTCTTTTTTAAGAAAACCAATACCAATGCCACGCCCAAGGGCAGGCGAGAACGTTCCGCTGACCACATCCCCTGCCTCTACACCGTCAGAGGTGAAGATCTTATGCTCCGCACGCGGCGCACGCCGGTTCTCTGAAACAAAACAGACCAAAGAACGAGGAAGCCCCTCTTCCTGCGTCTTTAGAAGCGCGGGCTTGCCGACAAAATCTTTATTCATATCAACAAAACGCTTTAGTCCGGCCTCTAAAGGGGAGATCGTATCGGATAATTCATGGCCGTACAAAGGATACGTCGCCTCAATACGTAACACATCCCGAACCCCAAGTCCCGTCGGCTTCACACGACTATCGGCCAACACAGCATCCCAGACTTTTTGTGCTGTGTCCCACGGGCAATAGATCTCAAAACCAAGCTCTCCGGTGTAGCCTGTACGGCTGACGATCACCCGCTCGCCGCAAAGATCAAATTCGTCAAACGCATAATATTCAAGTTTCTCGATCCCCGGCAACAACTGAAGCAGGACCTCGCGCGACAAAGGCCCCTGAACATCGAGCTTAGCCGTGCGCGTTGAAATATCATGGAAACGGACACTGCGCGCGATATGCTTAAGGATATTGCGGCGGTCTTTGGCAATATTGGCCGCATTAACAACAAGCATCCAGACCTTGTCTGTCATGCGATAGACGATCAGATCATCCACCACACCGCCCTTGTCATTTAACATCATCCCATAACGGCATGTTTTGATAGGCATCCCTGTGATCGATTGCGTCACAATACGCTCAAGGTCTTTCTCTGCGTGATCCCCCTCAATGATGAACTCCCCCATATGAGAGCAATCAAAGATCGAGACGCCTTTACGGTTGGCATCATGCTCTTTCAATATCCCATCTGGATACTGAACAGGCATATCCCAGCCCGCGAAATCAACCATCTTTGCGCCAAGTTTAATATGTGTATCGTGTAACGGTGTGTGATGCGCCATGTGTTATTCCATCCAAACATCAATGCGTGCGACTTTGCCACTGCGGACATCTTCCGCAGCAGATGCCTTGATCTGTGCTCCATGAATAATAACGGGTTTTTTCTTACCCGTATAATGCAATGCAACACGTGAAACGCAAGCCGCTTTGTTCCCGAAAGTATCTTTACGTGCCTGATTATGATACACCACCAGTACACGCCCCATGAAATTAAATGCATACGTATTCTGAGGAAGCTCTATTTTCTCCGACTTCCCTGACAACACAAAAAGTTCGACCTGCCGTTTTTCTGTCGTGAACATCCACCCCTTCAGGACGGGTTTGAACGTCAACGCCAACGCGCCCTGATCAGATAAACGGAACGGTCGGTCGCCGACATTCATCATCATCCACATATGAATGAATTCAGCGGTACTACCTGAAAGACGTGCCACATTCCCTTGACCATGAAGGTTTTTATCTGAATGAGTGCTTGGCACAATGAAAGAAGAATTCTCGAGAATGCTCCGTCCATAACGTGCAGGATCCATGAAAGCAACACAACATGTCTCGAGTGCCTCGTGGAATTCAGGATACAATCCGCGACGCAACAGTTCCAGAAGATATTTATACTCCATGTGAAGCCATATCGAACCGTTCTCAAGCCAACCACGCGGGAACACCCGTGTACGGCCAATTTCCTCGGTCTCTGAACTCAAGTCTGCATTTAACGTATACATCTTAAGCGTCTTGTCATAAAGCGCGCTTTGTTTGACCTTGGTGTGAAGTGAGAGGGCACATGCGGGATCCTGCTCGGAACGCAAAGCATGAACAAACCCCTCGAGAAAGATCGGCATATCATGACGTTCGAACGCCAAAGGACGCACATGAACACCTTCCTTTGAAGGAGCCACTCCGTCGACCAACTCATGCCGCGTCACTTTATGATAATAATATGTCGCGAAAAGACCATCCGGCCGTTTTGCTTTTGCAACAGCGGTATCGATCTTGCTGACCACCGCCTGCAGGAACGATCTGACATCACATAAGGAAAACTCTTTTTCCACCCCACTGATACCTGCACGTACCTTGCGGCGATATTCCTCCTTGATCGTATTGGATCTTTTCCAATAATCAAGATCGTTCAATTTCTCGCCGAGAATGTCATTCAGCTCCTCAATAAAGAGAAACAATTCTTCAAAAATAGGCGTTGCCTCTCCGGCATTAACAGCAAGCTGGTCCAATGCCTCGAGCGCAAACAAAGCAAAACGCTTGATCTCAAATGTTTCCGAGATCGATGAGCCCAAAAGCCCGGGAAGCCCATTGAGCGAATCATACCAATTCGGCTTGTTTGCCTCCATCTCCACACCAATACCGCTCGGGTCAAGCGTGGCCACTTTGTTAGCAACAAGACACAGGACCTTTACCAGAAGATTTGTATGATAAACCTCTCCCTGACCATGACGCACGCGTAATTTATGGCCACGGTCCTTATCCTCTTTCCCTTCATGCAAAGAATCATATTGACGCACTCCGCGTGAGGTCAGGATATAACGCTCATCCCGGGGACGAACATAAACCGCATTATGATAGAACGTAAAATCTTTCTTATTGATAAGGATCTCGTTCAAATTCTCGGGATAAAGAGACAAATAACTTTCGACCAAATCCAGATTATAAGTCCAATGATCTGACCAAAAGCCTTCGCCGTGCACCGCGGTCTCGAATTTCTGACATACACCGAGGACTTCCGCAAGGAAAGCGCGCGGAGAACATTTCAGCACAATGCCTTTATCCGTAATAAAATTGAAAAGATCTCCAGGCATGAAGCCTTTTTTCAAGAAGGCGGCCAGTGCTTTTGCGTCGCCTGACTTAACGAATTTGTCAACCAAGGCTTCGGTCTTTTGAACGTCATCCGCAATAAAAGCCATTCCACAGACAACAAGCGGGTTATATCCGTCGGCCTGGGAAAGACTGAAGAAATTCACAACCGCATTTTCTTTAAGGTCCGGGTTGAACCAGGTATCGTTGCGCCGGTTCTGGTTCACATCACGGTAATTCCCGTTCCCTTGAGAAAGGAACGTGGCAGAAAGACGAAAAGCATTATAATCACGTTCCAGGTCCCCGTGCTTACGGCTAAAGACATTGAACACCGCCGGGCCTTCGCTTGTCTTAAGGCTCGTTGGAAGGCCTCCGCGAAGAACATTATCCAAAAATGTCTGGCCAGCGTAGGCATTGAACGCCTCACAGCTCGAATGCGTAAAGGAAAGAGCCTTGATCCCCTCAATGATCGCACGATTGCGGGCGCTCTTTTGTTCAATAAAACCTTTTGCCGTTACTTTCTTGACCGTAGCGCGCAATTCATCGACACTACGGGAGAAACCGACCACACTCAAGATCTCTTTCATCCGGCCCGCATTCAGTGTGAATCGTGTGAAACACATCGCAGAGGGCGTGCGATTGTCCGTCTGCTGAACACGCGGGAGAGTGAATTTCTTTTCTGCCAGGAAACGCGTTGCAATACCAAGATCCGTCGCCTGACCAAAGACCAATGCTGCCTCGACGACAGGATCAAGCAATGCCCCTGCTTTAACTGACGGGTCAAAAGCAAAATAGAAATTTCCTTCCTTGATATGATTGACTTGCGGCACATCAGCGGCCTCGACATCCAGCTGAAAATACGGCGCCTTATTATCAAGGTTCCTCACCTTATACCATGCCTCGATGGTGCGGCACATATTCTTCATGACCCAATCATTCTGGCCATAAGGTGTGATGACCGGAAGACCATCGATCATTTCAACAGAAAGCGCCTTCTTGGAAATATTCTTAACGCTCACCCGGCGAACAATGCCGGCAAAAGATTCCTCTGGCATGGTGAAATAATTCACACTCACAACAAGCCCGAGCGTTGTGTTCACTTCTTCCAACGTAAGGTCATAAGAGGTCATCTTCATTGTCTGTGATACTTTATACGGCGAGGCGGCTGGATTTGAAAAAGGTTCATACGCCTTCACCTGCCCGGCTTTTGTCACCTTAAGGAACGTGCGAAAACCCTGTGTGCTCGTCAGACGGTAGGCTTTATTGGCAGGTTGGAACTCAAGGATAGCTTTATCTTTAGACTCGATACCAAAAGACGCGATCCCCTGACCGCGATTAACGTAGAACACCCACATCGGGATGCCCCATTCCCCTGAGATCCCAGGAAAGAAGTTCGAGAACGGCTTTGTTGACTGCGGGTCTGAAATAACAAAACTCCCATCCTGCCCTAAAGAATACTGCGCTGTAGATCTCATAATATTGCCCATGATTAATTTTAACGACCGTCTCTCTACCGAAAACATCGATCCCTTTTTACAAGGATGCCAATTTTTCTTTTACAAGTTCGCTCATCAATTTTCCATCCGCGCGCCCTGCGGCTTTATCCCGTACGAGTTTCATCACAGCCCCTATATCTTTTACAGATGAGGCTCCGCTTTCTTTAATGGCCTCTACGATCAGAGCTTGGATCTCATCAACAGCCATTTCAGCAGGCAAATATACCTTCATGATCGCGAGTTCAACTTTTTCTTTATCAGCAAGGTCTGCACGTCCGCCTTTTTCGAACTGTTCGATCGAGTCTTGACGCTGTTTGATCTGTTTCTTAATAATAGCAATGACATCAGCATCACTCATCGCCTCAGCGCGTGTGTCCACCTTGACCTGTTTGATCATGGCGCGCAAATAATTCACCGTTCCAGATTTAACGGTATTTCTTTCTTTCATGGCCTGAATATAATCTTTATTGATCTGTTCTTCTAGTGTCATCACACCCTCATGTTTTTAATTGTATTTGCCGTAACCTTGGCATTATTAATTTAATGGTCATTTATAATAATGACTTTATTTCTGCTTTTCAATCCCTTTGTTATCTCTATCTCTCTTTGCCGAACCCCGTAATGTTCCGCCAAAAGTCCGATCAAGGCTTCGTTTGCTTTTCCATCAACGGCTGGAGCGGTCAAATACACTTTGATGCCATTCTCTTCTTCTTTTAAAAGATCTCTTTTCGCCCCTGGGATGACCTTGACGTTCACCTTCATAGAGGGCTCACATATCTTAATGCATCCTTCTTTAACCATTCACGATGCTGACGGAACAAAGGGCACCAGACCATTACTTCTTTCCAGAACCGCGCGGAATGATCCGCAAAACGTAAATGACACAACTCATGGATCACCACATAATCAATGACATCGACAGGGAAAGCGATCAGTTTTCTGTTCAAATTGACAGCATGGCGGCGGCTATTGCAACTACCCCACAGCCTTTGTTGAACTCGCAGTGTTAGCGTGGGCATCACGATCGCCATGCGCGCTGACCAGAAAGCCAGACGGTAGGGAAAATACGTCTCAGCTTCCCTGCGATACCACAACTCCAACGATCTTTTCGCTTGCAAAGAGACCGTTTCTTCATCCCAATCAGTGGGGACAAAAAGATCCCATCCTGATAACGTTGGTTCAAATCTGGGCCATGCCAACGTCCCTTTTTGGATACACAGCCGTCTCTGTTCTCCCAAAAGAAAAAATACACCGCCGTCTTTATATTCAGGCAGCGCGCGTATTACAGAACGCGACAGCATCTTGTTACGAACACGCTCGATCCATGCGGTCTTTTGACGGATAAAGCGTTCGATACGCTCATCTGTGAGCGCTGCAGGCGCTCTAAAAACAACCTGGCCATCCTGCCCAATAGATATCTGAGATGTCCGCCGGCGTGAACGAATGACCGCTACATTCAATGGACCAGAAGGAATATCAATTATCATCATAAGATAAGAACTCACTACAAAAAAAGAACGAAGTTGTTATGTGACAACTTCGTTCTTCACCGCACCAAACCTATAAAAACTACTTATTAATGAATTTCACATTGATCTCGACCTTTTTCTGGTCAAAAGAAGTGATCGATTTATTCTGCCCTTCTTTAACCATAAACCCGCCGTTGCCGTACAACGATTCCAAGCGGTCGCGTTCTTTCTGGGCCGCGATCTTCAGCTGAAGAGCCTGCTTTTTCAAGGCGCCCATATTCTTTTTTACCATCCGGATATGATTCTTGAACAAGGCAACTTTAGAACGGCCTTCATTGGCATCCCCGATCTCTGGCTGGAATGTGGAAAGTTCCTTGCGCACGGTTTGCAATTGGATGTCCATTTCCTTGTTCTTCTTCTTGAAACTGTTGATCATCGTCTCAAGTGCTTCACCTTTAGCCATGGCTTTTGCTTTATAACGCTCCAATGACTGAATATCCGTGCGGAATTGATCATTCAATTGCTGAACAGAAGAAAGTTCGGTACGTGTCGTAGAAAGTTCGGCATTCGCGGCCTCAAGCTCGCGGGTCGTTTCTTCCAGCTTGATCGTCGTTTCATCAAGGGCGATCTTCGTCACCTTGAACTCATTCATATAATAGCGTGTGTTGACCGCCTGGGTCGTCGCCGTCTTGTCAGACATCTGCGTGATCGTTTCAAGTGTGCGGTAATTAAGCACCCACAAAACGATCGATGCCACCACAAGGATCCCGATCACAATGCTTGAGATGAGTCTCCAGGTCTTTTTTTTCTTGGCTTCGTTTGACATACGCGCTGTATCTACCTTATATTTTTGGTTGTTATAAGAAGAAAGACTGAAAATTTTTCCTAGTATAGACCCCGACTTAAGGAATGACAAGAGAAAATTTCGACGGTGATAAAAACCATTATCCTACGATAAAAAGGATAAAAACCGTCATTTGCCTGATATCAAATTCAACAAGGCGTCCACGGTTTTCTTATTCTGTGTCTGCGTATCGCCTTCCGACGATGTTCCAGAGGTATTCGAAGAGCCGTCCGCAGCCGCCTCTTGTGACGGTCCACGAGAACCACCGAACAGGGAATTCAACACCCCCTGCACTTCAGGGTTCTTTTCGATCACAGAAAGAAGCTCTTTCTTGCCACGCCCCATAAGCAACTTTTTGGAAAGATATTCAATATCAGGCTGTATTTGTGGTTTCAAGATAGGACCGGATATCATTATCGGGATATAGATCTTACCTTCATCATTCGAAAGCGCCGTCAGATCAGAAGCCTTTCTCGTTAAAACAGCGGAAAGTTCTTTTGACATCACAACATCCGCATTCATGTTAACACTATCCAGCATCGTCACTACCCCGCGCGCGGAAACAGCCAGATCACGGCTTGTCATATTCGCCTCGCGGACCGTCACAGCCTTACCTTCCATACGCGCAGTCAGATTGGCACTTTCAATGACCGTTGTTCCTTTGTCGATGTCTTCCCTTGTTTCAGCAGGAAGATCCGCATAGACAACCTGTAACAAATTCGGCAGCATGGGTATATTCCCAAGGGTTGTCTTTAAGAAATTCTCCCCTTCAACAACACCCTCTTTTAAGTCTGCCTGAAGATCCCCTCTTAAGGAAACCAGCATGCCATCAGGTGTAAACCCGGCAAAACTGGTGTTCGCCTCAGCCGTAAGTTTGCCCGAAACATTGACCGGTAAATTGTAAGCTGTCGTAATATTTCTTACCTGAAGATCAGCCACTTTTGCTTTCAAGACAACGGCCGGAAGGCTCATATATTGATCAACAATACCATTCACGTCGACATTCCCTCCAGCCACCACAGCTGTTAGACTATCAATGAACAGCTTCTTAGGATCGAACTTTACCAGGAATTTTATATCTTCGGCCGGGATCGGACAAAGTGTGGAGGCGATATATCCATTCTTCATACGGGCTTCACCATGAAAATCCTCAAGGCCCTTGGCGCTTGCCCTGGCATCAGATACCACGACATCAACACGGCCTTTCATGACCTTCAAACCAGCAGGCTTCAACATAGCGAGCGACTGTGTTAATTGCTCAATGGACACTTCCCCAAGCTCAACACCGACCAACAGCCCTTCAATGCCCAGAGCCTGCGCCTTAAGATCAATACGTGCGCGCCCTTTGATCTCAACATCCTGTTCATTGGAAAAAGCTGCTAATTTAAGATCGTAAGAAAATGGTGTTGTTAACGAAAGATCTTTGATCGTTATATCCGCCTTATCAACAACGACCTTCATTTCCTCAGGGAACGTCTGATCAATATAGGTCACGCTGGCATTAGAAACAAACAGATCATCGACGAGCAGAATGGGCAATGCCATTTCTTTGTGAACTTCATCATACACAGGATCAGTATTGACCTTGACCGGCTGCTGTGCCATGGATGCCGCATTGATCTGACCTTCCTTGTTACGGATCACCACGACCTTAGGCTGCGTAATGGTCACTTGGGCTATCTGGATCTTGCGTTCCATAATAAGAGGACGAAGGCTCAACCCCAAAGAAACACGATCAATCGTGACAAACGGTTTGTATGAGAATGCCGGATCATCAGAAAGAGTGATGCCATTGATATCCAGGACAAGCCCCCTGGAGAATGAAAGCTCAATGCCGACTTTCCCGATGACAAGACCGCGCCCCGTCGCTTTTTTCACTTCTGAGGCAATCTGAGGGACATACTTATTCACATCAACTGTTTTAATAAAATAAAACAACCCCGCTGATATCAAGATAATAATAGCGGCTAATACGATCAAAAATATCTTAACGAACTTCATGTTGATCACTCCTTGAATGCTTTCTCTCTCATCCGCTCCATGCGCTCTTGCATGGCCTGCAGTTTATCCCTTGAAGCAGTGTCAATAATATTACGACGCTGCATTTCTTGTATTTGATCTTTGCTGCGCTCTTGCTGTTCACGTAAACGTTCGATCTGGTCAGATATATCCTTTGTCGGACGCACTTGATAGCCTTTTTCTGCCATACGCGTAACACGCTCGACGAGTTCCCGATGCTTTTCCATCCGCTCAGCTGTACTGCCCCGCTCCTTCAGACGTTCATCTCCAAGCTGTTCACCGATCATATGCATTTTCTCATCAAGCGCAAGAAGCGTCTGCATAGCCTTCTGACGACACTCATCAATATGCCCGGCAGAAATCTTATCATTCCCGTCAGAGGCCTTTACATCCGAGGCATTCATATCAGACAAGCATACCGGGGTCGCCACAGATGGAATGCGAGAGGAGGCCTCCCCAATACCACGCTCACCTACACCGTATATAGTCTTGATCTTACCCCATAGAACGCGTGTTTTTTCAGCCTGCTCGAGAGCTATTTCCGGAATGGACTTTGTGCGCACCATTTCATCCAAGAGCGCTATGTCCCCTTTTAATCTTCCCAAAAGATCCAGCACATCCGAATCAACGGCACGATTCAATGCCTGCAGTCGGGGTTCCCATAAAGAAGCCCTGATCGTCAGATCCTCTTTCTCATTCGCAAATAAAGAACGACGAGGCTTATCATATTTCTTATTGAACATCTGTTCATCAAGCTCGCGACGTTCTCTTTCTGTTTCGGCAACGCCCATCTTGACCTGATCCTGATGGAGGCCGCGTGAAAAGATCCCCGCTAAACTCCCGTTCCCATGACCGGCAATACGGTTGGTGAAGAACACAACAGCAGTCACAGCAAGAAGGGCATACACTATCCAACGCATTATATCCTCTCCTGACAAGATCCCCGCCATGATCTATGAGACATCATTTATTGACATTCGGATCAAAGAGATCCAGCACATTCGTAACAGTCGCTGAACGCTCTGCACTTTGGGCGGGAGAAGCCATGACCGGCTTATATGAATCGACGGGCTTGGGCTCTTCAACAGGCTTGGGCACTTCTGGCTTTTTCGTCTCGTCCTTGCTTTTCGGGACAACGACAGGCTGTAGTAAAAGACGTGTTTCATTCTTTTTCGGCATCTTGTTGATCTTCTTTAAATAATAAGCAGTCTTTTTATATTCCTTGATCATTTTATTTACCTGGATGAAATCCTCATACGCATCTTCATACTGACGCGCCTGATAAAGAACAACAGCATCGTTATAAAGCCTGTCCACGCCCGCCTCAAAATCCTTATGAATGGCGCTGCGCTGTTCTGCCAGCATCCGTCTTTCTTCGATGGCCGCCTGAGTCAATAGGTCCGTCTTATCTTTTTCGGCCGCGATCGCCGTTGCCTTAACAACGATGGGCGTTTCTTTCTTTATTTCGCTCTTTTGATCAACAGTGACCGGTTGTGCCGAGACCACGGGCTTGGGAACAATTATCAACGCTTCTTCTTTCTTAAGAAGCTCTTCCTTGGCACGTAAACAAGAAACCGCCTTCTCCTGTTCACGCTGCAATGACTTTCTTAACGCTGCATCCTTCTCTCTAAGCCGCTTATCTTCATGCTCGATCTTCTTCTTTTCACGGCGGAACTTTTCAAGATCGATCGCTGGCTCCTGATGTCTTACAACAGTCTTCTTGACCACGACCGGTTTTGGTTGCGGTGTTTCTTTGACCTTCTCCGGAAGAGGAGGCGGAACGGCCACAACCGGCGCCGGCAGAATGACCTGGCCTTCTTTAGGCATCTTTTCTTTACGCGCCAGCTTGTCGAATTTTGCCCGTTCTTTATCTTCCGTATCATCAGCGACATCGGTAAGTTTTTCTTTGTCAGAAAGCATTCTCTCACGTTCAGCCCTATTGGCCTGCTCGATCTCACGAAGGTCTTGCTGACGTTGGGTCTGAAATCCGCGCAACTCCTGTGTCACTATCTCTGTCGCACGCTGCTGTTTGTCTTTAGAACGCTCGACGTCCTGCTGTTCGATCCGAAGCTGATCCAGACGTTCACGCAAATAACGCTCTTCCTCAGCGTGTTTTTCTTTTTCAACTTTCTGACGTTCAAAGGCAATGCCATCTTCAGTAAGTTTAAGGTACCGAGTGGCCTTCTTTTCTTGATCAGCATTCCCTATCTGCGCCAATTCTTCGAACTTGATACGCGCTTCGCGATAACGCTTTTCGCCATATAAAGCACGGCCATCTTCCAAAAGTTTGCGTGAACGCTCCTCTTGGGACAAGCGCTGATCAGCGGATAATTCGGCTGTCAGGCCTTCTTTGGCTTCCCGTTTCTTTTCCATTCCTCGACGGATATCCTTGTTATGGACGCGTTGATTCTCAAAATCACGCTGATCCAGCAAACGATTGATCCGGGTCACATAGGTGAGAGCGGCCTTAAGATTTGCATCAAGACTGGCGGCTTCCATGAACTTGACCTTAGCCTCAGCAAAGTGACGACTGCTGTACAGCTGTTGTCCTTCTCTAAAAAGCATCCTGGCCTGCCCTTTTGAGGTGCGGCCATCAGTTTCAGGTGTCAATGCTTTGGTCTCTTTCGCCATCGCCTGATTATTCTTGTTGGGCTGAATAGAGATCCGTCCGCGCCAGCGTGATGACCAGTCATCACGACGGCTTATCATGGCACTTCTTAATGTCTGGATCTGTTTGAGCAAACCTTCAAGATCTGAGAACTTGATCTTTATTTCTTCATAATTGCGCTGTTGTGAAAGCTCCAGGATCTTCATATTCAACGCGTTCGCTTCCTCCGCCAAACGCATCAACTCCCCACGATCCTTGTTTTCAGCTTCGACGAGATCAGCCTCTGCCGCTTTCCGTTCGCTGTGCATCAGCATATTATAAACATCTTTATAACCCGGCTTCGCTTTATCAAGCTCAGCAAATTGAGCACGGGCTTTCTTGTAATCTTTAAGACGATAGGCATTCATAGCCTCTTTATACATGGATTCAAATTTCTGCTGTGCCAACCGCGACTGTTCTTCGGCCTTAAGCCTGGCCTCACGTTCCTCTTGCTGTTTCTTTTCAACAGCGTCCTGCTTTGCTTGTTTTTCTGCGACCACAACCTGGGTCTTCTTTGTCTGCTCTTCAAGCTTCTTGCGCCGCATCTCACGTTCAACTTCCGCCTGCTCTTCTTTCTGACGGCGTTCGATATCAAGAGCCATGCGCTTTTGTTCGTCTTCGATATTGGCAAGGATCTTGTCAACACGGGAGAACGTGCGCTCGGTCGAAGCAAGGTTCCGATCTTCAGAAAGCGTCCTGATCTGACGATAGATCGCGGCTGAACGCGCAGCCAATTCACGGACCGCGGCTTCATCCTGATCACTCAGGCGGGTTGTCGTGACAGAGGTGACAACAGCCGGAACATTTTCTTTGCCTTTAGCCTCATCGATCATCTTAAGATAGGTTCTGGTCGATTTATAATTCTTGATCACACCGGAAACGGCTTCAAATTGCGTCTTTGCATCCGCATGCTTCCCTTCCTTATAAAGAGCGACCGCTTCGATATAAAGAGGTTCGGCCTTTGCGAGTAAGGACTCCTCATTAGCAATGCTTTTCTTGGCCGCCGGAACAGACAGCATCTTGGAGGAAACAACAAGCGCTTTTGGCTTTTCTACTTCTTGTTTTACGGGTGTAGCGGGATCTAATAATGCCGCGATGGATGTCAGGTATTTACGGGTCGAACGGTAGTTGACTGACGTCTTTTCAAGTTCTTGGAATTTAGCCCTGGCATCCTCATAATTCTTGTTTTTATAAAGTTCAACAGCCTCTTTATATAATGTCAATACCGCCGCATCCGCCGTCTTAGGCAGGGTAACTTGTTGTGCTTTGACAGAAGACCGGATGGCGATCGCATCAACATTCACGCCGGACTTGACCAATTTTACACGGAGCGTCTCAATGTTCTTCCGGACCGCTTTATAGTCAGGATATATCCCCTCAAGCAGTGAGAACGTCTCAAACGCAAGCGCGTCATTGTTCTGTTGGGCAAGTACGGTCGCTTCCTGATACAAAGCTTCGGCTTTCTTAAGGCGTGCTTTTTCTGCTTCCTTCTTCAAGTCGCGGATATCCTGATCGATCCTCGAAAGATAAGACCTGCTCTTCTTATAGTCAGGAAGGATCTTACCGACCTCCATGAATTTGACCTTTGCTTCCTCGAACTGACGGTCATGATACAAATTGATCGCCTCTGCATAAGGAGCCTCAGCCTGAGCCTCAAGCCTTCCCTTATTAAGACGGGAGACCTCATCAACGATATCCTTATCAATGCGGGATAAATAAGAACGCGTATTCTTGTATTCCGGATCGATGGCCGTGATCTGAAAAAGTTTTTCTTTGGCTTCCACGAACTTGCGCTCAGCATAAAGCGTCATGGCCTCGGTATAAAGGGCATCTGCCCGGCGGTTCTTTTCCTGACGCTCGATACGATCCTCACGCTTGGCCATATCAGCATCAATGCGGGATAAATAAAGAACCGTATCTTTATAGTTCGGATAAACAACCTGCACCTGCATGAATTTCTTCTTCGCTTCGTAGAATTCCTGTTCCTTATAAAGGGACAAAGCCTGAAGATAAACAGGATCTGCTTCGAGAGAACGGCGCGTTTGATCATCCTGCTGTTTCTTTAATGCAATATCACTGTCGATGCGCGCAAGATAGCGGGAGGTGTCTTTGTAGTCGGGATACGCGATCTCTGTTTTAACGAACTTTTCTTTCGCAGAGACGAAATCCCCGGCCTGATATAAAGCAAGCGCCTGTGTATAGTTCGAGTCAGCGCTTTCGGCGCGTTTACGTTCATCGATCTCTTTTTTCTGACGTTCGATATCATCGTCGATACGCGCGATATACTTCCCTGTCTCTTTATATTCAGGGAAGATCGCGGTGACTTCGAGGAACTTTTGCTTGGCCGACTCAAAATCCCCTTGCTGATAGGAGGTCATGGCCTGATTATAAGGGCCTTCAGCCTGAAGCTCACGCAGGCGGATCAATTCTTTTTCTTTCTTGCGGATAATATCATCATCGATCTTGTCGAGATAGTCAGGAACGGTCTTATAGTTAGGGACCGTGGCCTGGACTTCAATGAACTTCTTCTTGGCTTCATCAAACTGCTCACTGTTATATAGCGCGATCGCCTCGGTGTAGGACGCTTCTGCTGTCTTTTCTTTTGCCTGCAACAAACGCTGCTCTTCCCGCGCCTTGATATCTTCAGCAATGCGCTCGATATAAAACTTTGTCTTCTTATAATCGACGAAGATCTTCTCCACACCCTCGAACTTGGAACGGGCTGTTTCATATTCCTTGGCGTCATAAGCCACGATCGCCTCGGTATACAACTTTTCAGCATCCGTCTTCTGCTGTTTCAAACGCTCGATCTCGGCGCGTTGATCCGCCAGACCGCTTTCATGACGACGGGTCTTGACCAAAAGCTCAATATCCTCATCAATGCGCTTTAAGAGAGAACGTGTGGATTTATAATCCGGAACACGCTGATCCACTTCGAGGAATTTTTCCTTGGCTTCGATCAGGCGGCCCATTTTATAAAGATCAGAAGCGGTATTATAAAAAGAATCCGCTTCATCCACGCGCTGTTGGAAAGATTCTTTTTCCGCTTTCTTGCGGTTCATTTCCTCTTCCCAGATCTTTTGTTCCTCACTGCTGCGCTGGGCGGCAAGTTCACGTTCTTTTTCACCGGCAAAGGTCTGGTCAATCTTCATTAAGTAAGAACGGGTGGACTTATACTCGGGATAGATCGTTTCGACTTCCGTGAACTTTTCTTTGGCCTGAGCCAAAAGATTCTTTTCAAAAAGCGCCACGGCCGCCACATAAACAAATTCAGCCTGCTCGGCCAACCCGGCCAACCGGTCTTTTTCTTTTAATTGAAAGGCTTTCTTGCGGAGCTCTTCCTGTTTTCTACCCTCCAGCGTTTCCTGCCAACGCTGTTTCTCCAGATCCTCTTCACGCTCCTTGACACTGCGTAGGCGATCTGCGTCGACATCCTGATCGATACGATTCAAATATGCACGCGTGGCTTTATAATCAGGAACGACCCATTCAACTTCCTGGAACTTTTCTTTTGCGGCCGCGTATTTGCGTTCTTTATATAACTGCATGGCGTCAATGTAAACGCCCTCAGCCTGCTTCTTCAGCTGGTCAACACGTGCCTGTTCTTTTTTCTCGATCTCTTTACGCCACTGTTCTTTTTCCCGAAGACGCGCGATATCAACGTCTTTCTGTTGACGCTCGATCTCTTTCTTCTGTTCTTTCATTGCGGTCTGATCGGCCTGGGCAATGTCCTGTTCAATGATCTGAAGATAACTGCGGACCGCTTTATAGCCCGGATAGATCTCCTCAACGGACTCAAATTCATCCTTGGCTTCACGGAATTTCAACTGCTTATATAAAGAAACGGCTGTCTGATATGTCCCTTCAACACGCTGAAGACTGTTCTTCTCTTCATCGGTCAGGCGGCGTTCTGCCTCTTCTTCTTCTTTTTTAAGTGCGGATGACTGGGCTTTTCCGCGCGCGGCGCTTTCCTTGATGTAGTATTGCATCTCAGGATGTTCAGTGATCTGAACAGCTTTTTCATAAAGCTGGCGGGATTCATCCAGGCGGCCTTCTTCGGCGAGCTTCTGCGCCTGCTCATAATATTCACGGGCTTTTTCTTCGCGCTTTTGATTGCGCTTGATGACAGCCTGTTCCTTGATCTTCCCGTTGACATTCTTGATGTTCTCACGGGATTTCTTAATGAGATCCTTCAGATCATAAACATAACTGGACTGGGCTTTGTCTTCTTTTAGAACAGAGGGCTGACCATCAACAAGAACTTGAGCCGGCGCGTCAGCAATGGCAATGAGGAAAATAACAGCGCAGATCGACAGGATCGTTCGCGTTCTTATTGTCATAATATAATAAAGTGATGGTCTCACGTGGCGGACACAGGCCTTAGTTTAAGGTCGTTTATTAAGAAAATAACACCGAAACCCGACGGAAAAAACTTTATATACGGATACGACTATTTATAAATACTATATAATTAACTGGAACAGAAGTTATTCTAGCACAGCCTTTTGGGCTTCTTCCAGAATTTTCTCCCATAATTTCCTCGCGGTCCAATACTCGCCTTTATCGTAATATTCCCTGGCGCGCTGGGACGCATTGTAAAGTTCTTCTTCAAAAGCAATGTGCTGGCGCACGAACTGCGCGGCCTCCTCGTACATCATCTGGGTCACGAGGAGCACATCTTTATAAATAGTGCGTGCTTCTTCATAACGGCTGAGGTCAGAGGCGACACGGCCCATCTGATACATCTGATTTAGTTCGAGAACAAGCGGGCTGTCTTTTCTGCGGAATTCATCATGCACCATTCTCCACGCATACTGCTCAATACGGCGCTCACGCCACTTGGCACGCGCCCGTGTGCGCTCTTCAGGCGTTCGATCATACAGCTTACCAGTCATGCGGATATACGGCCCCTGAACGGTATAATCCAGATTGGTCAGGTCATCGATGAAATTCGTGAAGTTATACCCGATGCCCATTTCAACATTATCATTGACGCTGCGGACCGCTTCAAAAAGGAACCCGCGCTTCTGGTCCTTGGCTTCCTGTTGAGTGAGGACGCGATATTCACCGCCGATCTTCCAATCCTGGTTAACACGATAATTCAAACGGTTGATCATGAGCCACGTGTGGGTCTTAGCAAAATCAAACCCTTCCACTTTCTCTTCCATGATCCGGACCGCGATGCGCTCGACCATCTGCCACTGATCATTGATGTCATAAGCCGCATCCGCCGAGACCACATGCATCTTGCTTTCTTCGATGCCGGTCGTATTTTCCTGGCCATCCGGCTTTTGATTTTCTTTGTATGTATAGCGTCCGAATAAATTCAAACGATCATCGGCGATCGGACGATACGCGGCACCAAGCACGATCTCTTTGTATTGGGCCTCTGTCTTGTTGGTATCAAGATTCTTCGTCTGTGCCCCTTCCAATTTCGCAGACAGGGTCATTTCATCACTGACCTTGCCTTCCATGGACTGATACACCAAAAACTGATCCTTGTCATTCGCCCCGCGGTCAGCGCGCACTTCAAGTTTGGTTGAGCTTTTGAACACATCTTTGCCCGTCTCAGGGTCTTTCTCAAGATACCCAAGACCGGTCGCAAGCGCAATACGATCTGACTTTGATCCGTCGGGATTCTGCACGTTACCCTGTTCAAGAGAAGCGCTTGCCGCCCATTTATCATTGATGTCACCGGAAAGACCAAAAATATTCGAGGCTGTCCGCTCGATCTGATTTTCCGCGTATTTCCGTCCGTAAGATGTTTCTGTCTTAAGCCCCGAACGGTCCCGCGTTACTTTATAACTCTCCAGACGTTCTGCCAAATTGGCACCTGTGCCGAGAGAGCGTTCCGCCGTAAGATCAAGGCCGTTATCAAAACGTCCGCTTTCTGACATGGTGACGGTCGATGTTTTTCCGAGAGATGTTTCATCCGTGCGCACGCTCGTGGAAGAAGTCTTTC
>DYQZ01000079.1 GCA_020719005.1 Candidatus Omnitrophus sp. | reverse complement strand
TTCTTATACACTATAACAGTAAAGTTCACAAGAGCGAAAGTACGGGCACTTTTCTGGATCCCCTGTGCATCTTTCGATACACATTGTTCCATCCGTACTAACATCCATCCCTTTCGGTTCACACTCAGCACGTTTTTCACGGCAACGCTTGGAACACGGGTTTTCACTCGCATTTGATGTATCGCTATTATCGCCATAATTTCCGTTACCAGAGCCATCCTCACCATTGCCATACCCCCCACCATCGGCGGGTGGATATTCCGGGGCAACGGCATTCAAACAATCCGCCGGCGGCATAACTTCAGAATCTGGAAAGTCACGCGACAAATTCTTTACTTCAATGCGTTCCTTTTTCCATACACCTTCTTCTTCACGCGCGATCTCATAAGAAGCGTCTTCGCAAAATTCTTTGTTCACGCAATATTGTGTAGAAACAACCTGGACACCGCCCCCTTGCCCCATAACAGGCTGTGTCAGCACCAAAGGCTCTCGCAACTTTGTGCATGCACGGCCATCGATCATGACCTCATCCGATGACATTTGATCGTTATAGAAAACAGATTGGTCTTCCCAAAAAACGATTATTTTAGGTATACGGCCTTTTTGACACGCAGGGTCCATGGACGTTCTAACATACATATCACATTCCGCTTCATCATGACGGCACACCATCCAATTATCTACTACAATACGCATGTTCGCCTGTGTGTCAGGCCCAAGCATATTCTGGTCCTCATGATTACGCACATAAATAGCCTTCCCATCATCATAAACCCAGAATGAAGTATCTTCATTCCTGCCGACGAATTGATCCGTTGCTACCACATGATTCCCCGATAATTTATACCCCGCCTTCTTCTCGCAAAAGATCTCGCGCTCGGCTTTGGCTGATCCAACAATGATCATTAACAAGAATACCGTTATCACCAAGATAAGCTTGTTCATTTCCTGTCTCCCCGTTTTATTTCCCATTCTCATTCCCGAAGATAAAGAATATTCCGGAACTACTTCAGGATCTTGGCACTTATTTGCAGGTCCATGGCTTCGATCGTGACTTCCGGAGCAACGCCTTCTCCCTTTTCAATGATCTGAACCGCAAAGACCCAGCGCGGTATTTCTGCGTTCACCAAAGCGACGAGAAAACTACCGTTCGACTTATTCTGCACGAAATAGTTCGGTGAAAGGTTCTGCCGCAGTCCTGCCGGCATGGAACAGATCGTTTCCAGCATCTCTTTATTCTGACGCGGTGAAAGATATGCTGACAATTTCTTTATATCTCCCGCAGGAAGAAGCGCACGCAGATTTTTAATAACATATATCACAGGAAGGTTCTCTTTTGCAAAAAGCCGCTTGATCATGCCCATACGGTAAGACGTTCTTTTAGTTATCTTTCCAAGCTCATCTGCCGTTGACCCTATCCTCGACTTCATGGCATCCGGCAAGAAAATAAACTCACCCGTCGGAGGATAAAGCTCATCAAATATTTCTATCGTTTTACTATACTGCCGGGCCAGTGCAATAATAAGAGGCTCCTTAAGAGAATACAACTTTAGCCCACCCTCTGTGACAACCGGCTCCCCACGCCAGGATTCTCCTGAAATAAATCTGAAATCCATCAAACTGGCGTGCTTTTGTCCTGCCTTGAGTGTGACCAGAAAGATCGCGTCGCTCCAGGGGCTATAAAACGCACATACTGCGGAACCTCCCGAAGACCGTCCAAAAAGCACGACCGCACTCGAGAAGAAGTCACGTAGTTGGTCCATGCTCGCTTCATCCGGAAAAACAGAGACAACTTCATTCTTCCATTTTTCCTGAAATTCTTTTATTGCCCAGACCTCAACAGCCCTGTTCGCCATGGCTCCGGCACTTAATCTGAAAATATTCATCTGGGCGGCCAACATAAAGATTTCCTGCATTTGGGCAGGAGTTACATCCGCGCTGCTGGAAAGACCCCGTGGTTTTTGTTCTTTTGAGTTTGCTTTTGTCGAATAAGCTGACGACGCTTTAGATGATCCCGTGTTAGCTTGCGGCGTGTCCGAACGAACTGCGGATTTGCTAATACTTGAAATTTCATCCGTATAAAAATTTACGGATGTTCCCCTATAATTCAACACAACCTTGTCATCGGTCTGCTGCAGGATCTCACCCTCGAACTGCTTGCCTGACTTCAACACAACAGTATCTGCATAAGAAAGCGACCACGTTAATCCAAACACCAGGCATAAAAGGATCTTTTTATTCATTCAAGGCGCCTTTCTTTCTAACAAACTACTGTTATCTTGCAGATCACACGTTCAAGAACATCTCCTTAATTACTCGAATAATTAATATTATCATGCTTTGATGCATTTCGCATGCGGTTGTTTCCCTGGGGTGCTTTCGTTTTCAGTGCTAGTTGGGTTGGCAACGTGCATGGGGACACGTAGCTCCGCTTGTTGTTTTGTTTGCGGAGCAACATGTCCCCTGGTAGGCATAGGGGGTTTCAATCAGCCGATCGCCTCGGCTCCTTCTTCTCCAGTCCGAATTCGGATACAGCGTGTAAGATCTGTCACAAAGATCTTCCCGTCGCCGATCTTGCCGGTGCGGGCCCCTTTGATGATCGCGTTGATCGTCCGGTCAACGAACGCTTCATTGACCGCCACATCGATCCTGATCTTGCGGAGCAAATTCCCGGTTTCCTTAACACCACGATAAAATTCATCGATCCCGAGCTGGCGTCCGTGCCCCAAGGCCTCGGAAACAGTCACAAGGTTGACCTCGGCGGCATAAAGTTCTTTTTTCACTTCATCAAGCCGGTGCGGCTGAATAATAGCAGTGATCAGTTTCATATTCTCTCCTCTTATTTAATTATTCCAACATCGTATATGCACGTTCATAATGCTGGGTAATATCCAGCCCCATGATCTCCTGATCGGACGATACTCTAAGACCGATCAAACGGTCCACCAACACCGCGATGATGGCAGTCACGCCCGCACAATAAACGACCGTCACACACGCGGCGAACAGTTGTGTTTTTAATACCGCCAGATTCCCCAATAAAAGACCATTCGCGCCCGCCGGATTAACCGCGGTCGTTGCAAAAATACCGGTCGCGATCATGCCCCAAAAGCCTCCCACACCGTGAACACCGAACGCGTCCAGTGAATCATCATAACCAAACTTTTGTTTGATCACGCTCACCGCATAAAAACTAAGCACGCCCACGACCGCGCCGATGATCATCGCGGCCCACGGCTCAACAAACCCGCACGCCGGCGTGATCGCAACCAAACCCGCAATAACGCCCGAGATGGTCCCGAACATCGTGGGCTTGCCTGTCACCATCCACTCGACCGTTGCCCAGCTGACCGCCGCCGCGGCCGCCGCTAAATTGGTTGTCACAAACGCGTTGGCCGCAACCCCGTTGGCTGCCAAAGCTGACCCTGCATTAAAACCAAGCCACCCGAACCACAACAGCCCGCCGCCTAAAACAACAAAAGGAAGATTATGCAAACTCGGACGCGTGAGCCCGACACGTTTTCCTAAAACAAGCGCGCTCACCAGCCCTGCCACACCGCAGTTGATCTCAACGACACAGCCGCCCGCAAAATCCAATACACCCAAACCACGAAGCCATCCGTCGGACGCCCAGACCATATGACAGATCGGAACATAAACAAACGTCAGCCAAAGAAGCGCAAAAATAAGGAACGCCGAGAATTTGATACGCTCGACTAAAGAACCAATAATGACTGCGGGCGTGATGACCGCGAACATGGCCTGAAAGATCATGAACGCGCTATGCGGAATGGTTGGTGCATAATCAGGGTTAGGAGCACTGCCAACGCCTCTTAACCCGATCCATTCCCATCCACCAATAAAACCATTGCCGCGGCTAAAAGCCAGCGAATACCCATACACCGCCCAGGCCAACAGCATGACCCCGAGACAGGCAAAACATTTCATCAGGATAGAAAGGATGTTCTTCCGACGGACCATGCCGCCGTAGAAGAAGGCGAGCGCAGGGGTCATCAGCATCACAAGCCCTGCTGAGATAAGGACCCATGCCGTATCCCCTGCATTAACAGGTAACTCTGTTCCCATAACCATTCCTCCTTTGGATTGACCGCGTCAGAGCGGCATAAAAAATAGCCCGGTGCGCCAACACAAACCTATGTTGGAACACCGGGCTTCATTGCCCGAATATATTTCTGCCTCATTGCATCCATCAGCCAACAACACTGCCGGCCAAGGATGTGAAGATAATAATCGCGATACATGAAAATGTCAAGTTACGGGGAATACGGTCCATCATTAGTCTGGGAGCAACACTGTCAACATCGACGAATTAAGTGTGTGTCCCCCGTCCCCCGAACTACAGGCGGAATTCAAGGCCCGGCGCGTTGAATTGTGGTGACAGCGTCCCCACAATTTTATCCTGCCTTTAAAAGCGTCTGTTGATATATTTTCTCAAGTTCTGGATCTGGCCCGGTGTACTCATAAACATTTCTTACGCGTTTTGTTGGCCCAGCATTGCAATCCCCCTCTTGATGAACATACATATCAACAATTACCGTTCCATCTTTCTCTGTAACCGAATTTACTTCTGCCCAAACATCCAGACTCAGCGATTCTTTATGAATCAGTTTCGTGCCATCATTGATCAGAAATGCCAGTTCATATAAATCCACGTTACCACCGGTGTTTTCGCTGATAACAACGGCCGCGTCTTTGAGCCCTAAGATGCTCCCTCTTGTCTAGACCAATCTTGATACCCGGTGGGGTTCAAAATT
>DYQZ01000027.1 GCA_020719005.1 Candidatus Omnitrophus sp. | reverse complement strand
CTCTTATTGAACCGACGATCGCTGTGTTCACGAATGTCGGCCCATCGCATTTGGCAGGGCTTGGCACTCCCGAGGGAGTGTTCACGGAAAAAGCGGCGCTGGCTGATCATGTTGCGAAGAATGGGGCGTTGATCGTGAATGTGGATGATCCGTTCTTTCGAAAACTGTTGAAACGTAAGCGTCCGGCAAGGATCCTTGGATATGCTATTGATAGATCCGTTGATGTGACGGCGCTTGACGTTCAGGGTAGTAAAAAGGGGATCACTTTTAAAGTCGGGCGGGAGCCTTTTGCATTAACGTCGCCTGTCTGGGGTAATGTTCATAATGCGCTTGCCGCCATTGCAGTGGGGCGTTTATTAAAGCTCGAGAATGAGGATATCCGCCGAGGGCTGAAGCGTTTTAAAGCGCCTAAGGGGAGGCAGGTCTTTCATCGTGTGGGAAAAAATGTACTTATTGATGATACATATAACGCGAATCCTGTGTCGTTCAAGAATGCGGTGCGTACGCTAAAGACAATGAAGGGCTCAGGGCGTGCGATGCTCGTCGCGGCTGATATGCTGGAACTTGGAGAGAGCGCTGAGGTGTTCCATCAGGAAGTGGGAGATTTTGCAGCGTGTCATGGTGTTGATATGGTTTTAACGTGCGGCGTTTTGGCAAAATTCATCGCCGAGGGTGTGCGCAAAGCAGGGCGGAATTGTGAAGCCGCTTCTTTTGAGAGTAAAGAGGACGTGTTAAAAGAGCTTAAGAAAAAGATTCGTCCCGGGGATGTGGTCCTTGTCAAAGGTTCACGCGGGATGAAAATGGAAAATTTGGTTCAAGACCTGTTGGTCTTTTTGAAAGGATAAAAATATGTTCTTCTGGTTATCGCAGTTCCGGTTCGAATTCTTCCCGTTGAATATTTTTAAATACATTACCTTTCGAGCGGGTATGGCCGCAGTGACCACTTTCTTGATATGTATTATCATTGGTCCTTGGTTTATCCGGAAACTCAAAGAATGGAATTTGGGCGAAAAGCCTGTTACCGGCGGCGGACGTGAGACGGCGCTGGGTGCGGCTCATTTGCAGTCCAAAGAAGGAACGCCGACCATGGGGGGTATCCTTATTATCGGAAGCATTCTGGTTTCCGTGCTCTTTTGGGCGGATCTTTCCAATCCTTATATTTTACTGACGATCCTGACGATGTTGTGGCTGGCGGTCATTGGATTTGTGGATGATTTCATGAAGATATCGGGGAGGAATAAGAACGGGATGCCCTCAGGAACGAAGATGCTCTGGCAGATGTTGTTGGCCGCGATCGTCAGTTATTTTGTGTATTCACAGCTTCATGTGTCGACGGTGTTGGATATTCCTTTCTTAAAGAGGCTGACGATCGATCTTGGGGCATTTTATATGCTGTTCGTGATGCTGGTCGTTGTGGGCACGTCGAACGCTGTTAATTTGACCGACGGGCTTGATGGACTTGCGATCGGATGCACGCTCATGGTGGCACTGGCGCTCAGTATTTTGTGCTACATCACAGGAAATGCTAATTTTAGTCAGTATCTTTTTATTCCCTATATCCCGAATGCGGGTGAACTCACGGTGTTCTGTACAGCGATCGTCGGCGCGAGCCTGGGGTTCTTGTGGTTCAACTGCCATCCAGCCTCTGTCTTTATGGGGGATGTCGGCGCTTTGGCTCTTGGCGGAACGCTTGGCATCATTGCGGTATTCATTAAGAAAGAGTTCTTGCTTGGGATCCTGGGGGGTATTTTTGTATGGGAGGCGTTGTCTGTCATCATGCAGGTCACGTCCTTTAAACTCACGGGCAAGCGCATTTTCCTGTGCTCGCCGTTCCATCATCATTTGCAAAAAATAAACTGGAAAGAATCCAAGATCGTGACGCGTTTCTGGATCGTGGGGATCATCCTTGTTTTCGTAACGCTGATGACACTTAAGATCAGATAAGAGAAAAAGAAGAGCAGGAAAGAAGAGTTATGGATATCCAAGGAAAAAAGATCACGATCATCGGTGCGGCAAAAAGCGGGATCGCAGCCGCGGACCTGGCGCGTGATATGGGTGCTGTTGTTAAGATATCTGATGGAAAAAAGATGGATGAGATCGACGGGATGTTGTCTTTGCTAAAGGATCGTTCCGCGGTTGTTATTGAAGCGGGCGGGCATACAAAGGCTTTTATTCAGGATTCTGATCTTGTTGTGGCAAGCCCAGGGGTTTGGCATGATGCCGAACCTCTTAAGTGGGCGCGTGAGGCTGGTATCCCTGTTCTGGGAGAGATCGAGTTTGCCTGGATGTTTTGCAAGAAGCCGGTGGTGGCGGTCACCGGATCGAACGGCAAGACCACGACCGTGACGCTCATCACCAAAGTCCTTGAGGCGGTGGGGATGCGTGCGTGTTTATGCGGGAATGTTGGAACGCCTTTTTCAAAACACGTTCTCGACGAAAGAGTTGACATCTTTGTTGTTGAGATCAGTTCTTTTCAATTGGAGCTGTGTGATACGTTCCGTCCGCATGTGGCGGTTTTTATTAATTTTTCAAAGAACCATCTTGATCGTCACACGATGCAGGAATATTTTGATGCGAAAGCGCGGTTGTTCATGAATCAAGTGGCAACGGATTTCGCGGTCTTGAATGCGCGTGATGAGCAGGTCAGTTCTCTTAAGAAGAAATTGTCGGCGCAAGTGAAGTTCTTCAATAAGCCCGGCGAGACAATTAATCCTGATCATTTGGCTGTGTTGGAAGTGGCGCGGATCTTTGACGTGCCGGATGTTGTGGCGCGCAAGGTGTTCGAGACTTTTCCTGGGGTTGAGCACCGTACGGAAAAGGTGCGCATCTTGGACGGTGTCACTTATATCAATGATTCAAAGGCCACTACAGCTGAGTCGGGTGCGTGGGCTCTGGCACTTCTTTCTGGTCCCATCATTATGATCGCTGGCGGTCATGATAAAGGTGATATTGATTTCTCCTCCATCATTCCTCTGGCCCGGGCGAAAGTAAAGAAAATGATCGTGCTGACGCGGGAAGATGTGGTGCGGCAAAGATTGCATAAGGCTTTTGAGGGCGTTGTGCCGCTTGAAGATCAAACCGATATGGCGGAAGCCTTGCGGTCTGCCCGAGCACAGGCGATAGAGGGGGATAAAGTTCTTTTAAGCCCCATGTTCGCCAGTTTTGATATGTTCACTAATTTTGAGCATCGGGGCAAAGTTTTTAAAGAGATCGTTAAGGGGTTCTGACCAATGGATATAGATGAGGTTGTAAATCATGCGTGAAACACGAGTGGCTTTTTTTATGACAGCGCTCATTTTGATCTGCCTCGGGATCGTGATGATCTACAGTTCAAGCGGCATTTATGCCCTTGAGGTCATGAAGAACCCAACACATTTTTTGACGAGGCATCTTGTCTTTTTGACATTGGGCGTGATCATGATGCTTTGGGTCATGATGATCGATTACCGGGACCTTAAAAAATACGCGAAACGCTTGATGGCGATCGTGATCGTTCTGTTGATCCTTGTGTTGATCCCCCATATCGGCAAGATATCTTCCGGTGCCCGCCGCTGGTTCAGCCTTGGTATCATTAATTTCCAACCCTCCGAGCTTGCGAAACCGGCGATGATCATTTATCTCGCTGATTATATTTCTCGAAAACAGGAATGTTTACGATCTTTTAAAAAAGGTTTTTTGCCGATCGTTCTTGTGATGGCAACATTATGTGTGCTTATTTTGAAACAGCCGGACCTTGGTAATACGGTCCTGATCTTTCTCATTACCATCTCCATGTATTTTGTCGCGGGTGGGCGTAAGCGTTTTATCGGGTCAATGGCGGCAATGGCACTGCCTTTATTAGCTGCTCTTGTTATTGTGGCGCCATACCGTATGCGTCGTATGGTGGCCTTCTTTAATCCTTGGGAAGATGCTCAGGGCGCCGGGTTTCAGTTATCTCAGTCACAAATAGCGCTCGGGTCCGGCGGTTTTTGGGGAGTAGGGCTTGGTAAAAGTGAACAAAAGTTGTTTTATTTACCGGCGGCTCACACTGATTTTATTTTTTCGATCATCGGGGAAGAATTGGGCTTTCTGGGAGCAATGGCGGTCATCATTCTTTTTTCTGTTTTTATCTGGCTTGGTGTGCGCATCCTTAAAAGCATTTCAGATCCATTTGGATATTTTTTGGTCTTTGGCGTGCTTGTGATGATCGGGGTTCAGGCCATGGTGAATATCGGAGTGAGTATCGGAGCTCTCCCGACAAAAGGTCTTCCGATGCCGTTCATCAGTTATGGTGGCTCGGCCTTGATCTTTAATATGGCGGCGCTCGGTCTTATCCTTAATGTATCAAAAACACAGGATATGACCTCATGAGCGTTCCTCCTAAAAAGATCCTGATCGCGACGGGGGGAACGGGCGGACATATTTATCCAGCGCTCATGGTGGCGCGTACATTAAAGGCCAAAGGGCATCAGGTTTCTTTTATTGGGGTGTTCGGGGCAGCAGCCGCGGTGTTAAAAGAGGACGGGTTTGATCATGTTGAGATCGGCGCGAGCGGTTTTGTGGCTAAAGGAATGATGGCGCGTCTTAGATCGATCGTGATGATGGTCCAGTCTTTCTTTATGGCGGGTGGTGTGATCCGTGAGCGGGCGCCTGATGTTGTGGCTGGTTTTGGAGGGTATGCGTCATTTCCGACGGTGCTTATGGCATGGATGATGAAAAAACGTACCCTCATCCATGATCAGAACGTGACGCTCGGGGAGGCGAATAAAATACTGATGCATGTCTGTGATCGTGTCTGTGTTGGCTTTCGTCAAAGCCTTCCTGCTGTTCCGTCAAAGAAAGGTGTCTGGACAGGAACGCCTTTTCGTATCGCGGCGGATGGAAAAGAAAAAAAGGCATCGCTTGAGGCTTTTGGTTTGAAGGAAGGGCGTAAGACGGTCTTTGTGTTCGGCGGCAGTCAGGGAAGCCGGGCCATTAATGCATGCGTGTTCAAGTGGGTGAGCGGTTTGTCTTCGGACATTGAGGTGCAGATCATTCATGTGACAGGGCGTAATGAGTTTGCACAATATGAAACTCTGTATGCAGAGGCTCGTATTCCCGTGGCGGTGCGTTCTTATATTAATAATATTGATGAAGCGTATGCCGCCGCTGATGTGGCCGTCACGCGTGCCGGTGCCGGAACAGTCACGGAACTGGCGCTCTTAGGTGTTCCTGCGGTCATGATCCCCTATCCAGGGGCTAAAAACCATCAAATGGCGAATGCGTGTGTTTTGGCAGAAAGAAAGGGCACAGTAATAATTAAGGAAAAAGACTTGTCGTCTGAAATGCTAGGCGATAAACTTTTTGCAGTGCTTCAGGGATCGGCTTCTCGCAATGAACTTAAAGAACAGGTCAAAGATGAACTGCGTCAAGACCCTGCAACGCTTCTGGCACAGGAGATCCTGCATGTCGCCTGAGCGATCGAAGCCATTGTTCGTGTTTTGTTTTTTTATACTTTTGACTTGTTCTTCCTGGGCAAAGGGTGACAATAAAGAGTGGATAGAACGAAAAAGCCCGCACTTTCTTGTTTATTATAAAAATACGCCTGAAGATTTTGTGAAAGAAGTTGTTGGTTCGGCTGAAGATTATTATACGGATATAACGACGGGTTTTGGTTTTTCTCGTTATAAGAGTTGGACCTGGAGCAATAGGGCAAAGATCTTTATTTACGATAATGCCGCTCAGTATAACCAAGCGTCTTCGTTCGGATGGGCGGCTGGTGAGGTTGATCCATTAGCCCGGCGGATCATTACATATCCGTCGAATGCGGGTTTCTTTGATTCAGTGTTACCTCATGAATTGACCCATATTATTTTGCGCGAATTTGTCGGGCCGGGTATCAATATCCCTCTTTGGTTCGATGAGGGGGCGGCGATGTACGGAGAAAAAGCACGACGTATCGATGCGGATAATAAAGTACGTGCTGTTCTTGAAAGAAATGAGTGGTTGTCTGTTCAGTGGTTGGGGTCTGTTGAATTTGGGCCGAATACGGATAGACAGATCGTCGAGGTTTTCTATACAGCATCTGCCAGCCTTTTCGGTTTTTTGGTCAAAGATCTTGAGCCGTATCGTTTTCTACGTTTGTGCAGTGAATTAAAAAAAGGGACGCGTTTTGAATGGGCGCTTGCAAAAGCATCCATGCGTTTTAAAAAGATAGAAGATCTTCAACGGGAATGGATGAGGTATTTAGGCTATGGCGACAAACGGTAATAAGAAAAAGATAAAGAAAGCGTTCAGGCATTATCATTTCATCGGTATCGGCGGAATGGGAATGGGGAACCTGGCGCTGTTGATGCTGGCAAAAGGATATGCGGTCAGCGGTTCAGACCTTAAAGAAGGTGAACTGACGCGTCAACTTCGTGAGAGGGGGGCTCGTATCCATATCGGGCATGATATCCGTAATCTTGAGGGGGCGGATTGCGTGGTTTATTCTTCCGCAGTGACGATGACGAACCCCGAGATGTTCCATGCGGTCAGTCAGCATATACCCGTTCTTCGCCGGGCCGAACTGTTGGCAGAGCTGGTGAACAAGGAAGTAGGGGTGACGGTTGCCGGTGCTCACGGCAAGACAACGACCTCATCGATGGCGTCGCTTCTTCTGATCAAAGCGGGCCTCAAACCAACGACCGCCATCGGGGGGATCGTGAACAATGGTGAGGATTATAACGCGAACCTTGGGATCGGGCGTCATATCGTGGCCGAGGTTGATGAGAGTGATGGATCGTTCTTGTACTTTTCGCCTCATTTTTCTATCATCACTAATGTGGATGCCGAGCATCTTGATTATTACGACACGTTCGAGAAGATCAAAGAAGCTTATGCCATGTTCGTTGAGCGTACTGTTCCCGGCGGGGTTGTTGTAGCATGCGGGGATGATAAGAATTTGAGGCCCATTGTTGAGGCCGGCGATCGTCGCAAGGTGTTCTATGGCTTTGGCGCTGATAATGAGTGGATCGCCACCAATATCCATTGTGATGCCAATGGCTCTTCTTATGATTGTTATCATGATGGCAATATGATCGGGCATTTTGAGCTTTCGGTCCCTGGTAAACATAATGCGCTTAATTCGCTGGCGATCGTGGCCTTGGGTCATGAACTTAAGATCGATGTGAGCGTTATTCAAGAAACATTGCATTCTTTCGGCGGGGTCAAGCGGCGTTTTCAGCGTAAAGGGGATGTGGGCGGCGTTATGGTCATTGATGATTATGGCCATCATCCGACGGAGATCGCGGCAACACTGCAGACGGCCAAAACGCTTGATCGCAAACGTATCATCACCGTGTTCCAGCCGCACCGCTATACCCGCACCAAGTTCCTTTTGAATGAATTCTCAACCTGTTTTAATCTTACGGATTATCTGATCCTTACTGATATTTATGCGGCGAGTGAAAAGCCTATAGAAGGTGTTTCAACCGCTATCCTGGAGGATAAGATCCGTGAGGTCTGTCCGGGGAATCTGACTTATTTGAAGAAAGAAGATATTGTTGATTATCTGACGAACATGGTCCAACCCGGGGATCTGGTTTTGACACTCGGTGCCGGGGATATCACTCATATTTCTGATGAGATCGTGCGTCGTATAGAACAGAAATGCCGTGAACAATATTTGTTAGGTGTTCAGGTCCCTTCCGTTGAACGCATTAAAGCGTTCGGTACGATCGGTGTCATCATGGGCGGATGTTCTTCGGAGCGGGATGTTTCGTTAAGATCAGGGAGTGCTATTGCCAAGGCGCTTATTGACGCTGGATGCGTGGTCAAGCCGATGGACCTTACCAGCGAGGATCCTGATACGGTGCGTGAATGGGTCAGGTCTTTTGGCATTGATGTGGCGTTCCTCGCGGTCCATGGACGCTTTGGTGAGGACGGCGGCATGCAGTCGATCCTTGATGATCTGGGTATCCCTTACAATGGCTGTGGCCCCCGGGCGAGTGCCATTGCTTTTGATAAACAGGAGGCACAACGGTTTTTCGAAAAAAAGAACGTGAGCGTTCCCAGGACCATCACCTTGACAGACTCGAATTCCGTTGATCTTAAGAAGATCACTCATGATTTGGGTGGTTTTCCGTTATTTGTTAAACCAGCATGTGAGGGATCAAGTATCGGAATATCTGAGGCTAAGGATGAAACAAGCCTTAAGACGGCGATAGATCATGCCTTTAAATACGGAGCGCGTGTTCTTGTTCAGCAATGTATTTCAGGTAAAGAGTTGACCGTCGGTATTATTGGTGAAACGCTTTTGCCTGTGGTTGAGATCTGTTCTGGGGACGTTTTCTTTGATTATCAGGCAAAATACAAGAATCAGACGACGCGTTATATTGTGCCGGCTGATCTTTCAGCGGATATCGTTGTGCGTGTTCAGGAAGAAGCATTGAAGGCGTATCGGTCGTTGGGGTGTGAGGGTTTTGGAAGGGTTGATGTCCTGTTGGATAAGAACAATATGCCTTTTGTACTGGAAGTAAATACTCTCCCTGGTTTTACAGCGACGAGTCTGCTCCCAAAAGCAGCGCGTGTGGCAGGGCTTGATTTTCAACAATTATGTCTAACGTTAGTTGATATGGCTTATGGCAAAAAGAAAACAGTCGTCGCAGCCCCTGTTATCCGCTGAAGCGGTAAGCAAAATAGGGATCGGGGTCATCGTATTTATCACGCTCTTTTTTGTGGTAGCAGGTATCCTTTCATTCGGCCGTCAGTCGGATCTTTTTGCGGTCAAGGATGTTTTTATCCCTGAAAATCTTCAGAATTTTGCTTTGCCTGACGTGGCAAAACTTAAGGGGCAGAATATTTTTCAGGTCGATCTCGCCGTGCTTGAGAAGAAGGTCCGTCAGAAATATCCTCAGCTTGCGAATTTACGTGTGGTCAAAAGATTTCCTGACCGTATTGAATTTTCTGCGTTCAAGCGTGATGCCTTCGCTCTGGTGGCACCCGACGGTCGTTTGTCGTTGATCGATAAAGAAGGTTTTTCTATCGGGGCTCCTTCGAAAGATGCTGAGCCTTTGCCTTTGATCAAAGGGCTTGCCAAACAAAAGCTGATCCCCGGGGATGCACTGGGAGATGACCGGGCCAAGATAGGCATTGAGATCATTAAGGTGTTCCGTGAGGACAGGCTTCTTTCGAAAGAGCCGCTTCGTTCTGTTGATGTGGGGGATATGGCGCGTATCGTCTGCGTGCTTGGAGAAGAAGGTGACACTTTTGAGGTCCTGCTCGACAAGGATAATTTTGCGCGTAAGGCCGGCGGCCTTGCGACGCTCATATCGCGTAATGATGTTGATCTTTTGAAGGTGAAATATATCGACCTTCGGTTTGAAGAACCCCTCGTTGGACAAAAGAAAACGGTAAAGAAATGAACAAGATCAAACGATTCTTTGGTGAACTTCTGGGAGATAAATATTATTGCGGGCTTGATATCGGCACACAAAAGATCAAGGCGTGTTTAAGTCGCGTCCATGATGCTGAAAGCCTTGACCTTTTGGCTGTTTATGAATCCGATACAAAAGGGTTCAAGGACAGTTCCGTTAATGATATCAGCGATTTTTCATCTGCGATCGGGACGACGCTTGATGCTCTTGTCAAAAAGACGCAGGTCAGGTTCCGTGATGTGTCTTTTTCAGTCGGAGGAGATCTGATCGAAACGCGTGTCAGCCGTGCCGTGATCCCTTTAGCAGAGCGTGGCAATAAGCTTATTACCGATCATGATGTGCGTGATGTTCGTCGTCAGGCGTGTTTGCTTGGAGCCAGGCTTGATGAAGAAGTCTTGTGTGATTTTGTCCGGTATTTTAAGGTCGATGATATTAATATTGCGCTTAATCCGATCGGGTTATATGGCCGTAAGATCGAGGTCGAGGTCATGATGGTGGTGGCGAACGTGACCCGACTGAGAAATGTTTCTAAAGCTATCAAACAGGCTGGTTTTGAGGTTAACAATGTGTTTTTCAGCGGACAGGTGCTCGTCGATACGCTCATGGATAAGAATAAGCGTAATGACGGGTCGATCATGATCGATAT
Organism: Candidatus Omnitrophus sp.; assembly: GCA_020719005.1. Classification (GTDB taxonomy): domain Bacteria; phylum Omnitrophota; class Gorgyraeia; order Zapsychrales; family Fredricksoniimonadaceae; genus DYQZ01. Next base: position 9,723 of record DYQZ01000027.1, on the reverse strand, counting down.
CGGTTCGAAGACAACACAGATCCTTGTGTTCAAGGAGGGCCTTCTTAAGCATTATGCGGAGGTTCCTTTTGGCGGTGAGCATATCACACGCCGCATCTCACAGCTCCTCGGTATTTCGCGTGAACTGGCCGAAGATATCAAAAGATCTTATGCCCGTGTTGCTGAATCCGTCACGTCGAGCGATGAAGAGATCCTCATCAAAAAAGAGCAGGGCTTTGTTCCGGTCAAGCGGGCGCTCTTGAATGAGGCTGTCGAGAGTGAAGTGCAGGGATTAATTAAACACGTTCATGATGCGGTAGAAAATTCAGGGTATGCTGGCCAGCTTAAAGGCGGGATACTTATGGTGGGGGGATGTGTTCTTTTACCAGGGCTTATGGAACGCGTGGAGCGTGAACTTAAAATGCCTGTTTCATTAGGGCGTAATATTTCGGGATTAAGCAATTCAGCTTCTTTTTGCACGGCGAGCAGTATTGCTGAAGCTTCTTATAAAGGCACGGCGCGGTATTTTCTGGACACCCGTAAGCCAAAAGATTGGCTGACATCGCTTCAAGGCAAAGTCGAAGAGCTGTGTAACGAATATTTTTGAAGACCTTTTATGCCTAAAAAGATCCTCGTCGTAGATGATGACCGGTTGAACACGACATTGCTGCAATTCACCCTTAAAACAAAAGGGTATGATGTGTTCTCTGCCGAGGATGGTGTGGAAGGCCTGGAAGCGGTCTCATATGAAAAGCCGGATTTGATCATCCTTGATGTGCATATGCCACGGATGAGCGGTTTTGAGTTCATGAATGAGCTTAAGAAATTCTCGGGAGGCGTGATGATCCCGGTGATCATGCTGACGGCCAATGAGAATATGCAGGACATGTTCTTTGCTGAGGGCGTTAAAGGCTATTTTGTTAAGCCCGTTGATCCTGTTAAACTTGAGAAAAAGATCGCTGATATACTCGGAGCGTAAAAATCTTCGCAGTTGTATCCTTTCCCCAGTAGAAATGCTTCGACTCTAAGAAAAAAATATCCGAAAAACCCGAATAGTATTATAATTACAAAGGATCACAGTTGATCCTTTACAGCATAATGTTTTTTGATGCTGGACCCGAAAAGGTAAGATCATGCCACAGCAAAATACGATTAAAGAAGAATTAAGCTCGGAGATCCTGCTTTTAAAAAAGCGGATCGCTGAGCTTGAGACTTTGAATGCCAAGAGTCAGCAGGCAGAGGAGCTGTTGAGATCGCGTGAGAAGCGTTTTGAGCAGCTTCTAGAGAATTCATTTGATAATATCGTTGTTCTTGACGCAGACGGGATCCAACGGTATGTCAGCCAGTCGGTGGTGCGTACCCTTGGTTTTCAGCCTGCTGAACTAATGAATATTAGCGTGGTGGATCAGATGATCCATCCAGATGATCAACAGAAGGCCAAAGAAGCGTTGTTGCAGATCATCAATGGTCGACAAGAGCATGTTGTAGAATACCGGCATCGGCATAAGAATGGCGGTTGGGTTGATCTGGAGGCTTGGGGAACAAATCAGCTGAACAATCCAGACATTAAAGGGATCGTGATCAATTGTCGAGTTGTTACGGAGCGCAAGCGGATGATGCAGGAGTTGGAGGAACAGAAACAAGCTTTGCAGAATATTCTTGATAATACGCGTATTCATCTTTGGGCTTTTGACGGGACACATTATATTTACACGAATAAGGAATGGTTTGATTTTACGGGACAGGATCCGGCTTCTACGTTGACAATAGAAAGATGGGTTTCAGCTGTTCATCCGGATGACCGAGTGATCTCTAATGAGATCTGGATGAAAGGGTGGGAAACAAAAACAGCGCACGATAATTATTTTAGACTTAAACGTTATGATGGCGTTTATCGAGCTTTTTATTGTCATGCTGTACCGATCTATAGCAGGGAAGGGGTCTTTAAGCATTTTCAAGGATTTAATATTGATATTACCGAGCGTAAGCAAGCAGAGGAGTCTCTGAAGGGTGCTGTGCAGCGGTTCCAACTTGCAGCGAGCGCCGCTAGGGCGGGGGTTTGGGATTGGGATCTTATAACAGGTGAGATGGTGTGGGATGAGCGCATGTTGGAGCTTTATGGTGAGACACGTGGATCTTTTATGGCAACTATTGAGGCTTGGAAAAATGGTCTGCATCCTGATGATGTGGTTCAGGCTATTAAGGAGTGCGAAGCGGCACTTAGGGGAGAGCGGCAATTTAACATGGAATTCCGGTTGCTTTTTAAAAACGGAACGGTCAAGCATATCAAGGCAGATGGGTTGGTGATTCGCGATAATGAGGGGCGTCCGTTACGCATGATCGGATTGAATATCGATATCACCGAGCGCAAACGGGTGGAGATGTTGTTGCGCGATGAGCAGAAGCGCATGAATACCATCTTGGACACGGTGGGAGACCCCATATTCGTTAAGGATAGTGATTTTTGCTTCGTTCTTGCTAATCGCGCCTTCTACGATATGCTTGGCTTAAAGGAAAACGACGTAATAGGTAGCACTCTTGCGAAAGACCTTCCGGCAGATGAGATGCAGCATTTTTTCGAGATCGACCAGCGGGTCCTAGATACCGGTAAGCCCGACCTGCGTGAGGAATCCCTTACGGTGAAAGACGGCCGCACCTTGACCATTTTAACGAGGAAGGCTTGTCTGATCGACGACTCCGGGAAAAGGTTCGTGGTGGGGGCCATTCATGACATCACTGAGATCAAGAACGCGGAAGAGCTTTTGAGAAATGCCAAGGAAGCCGCGGAAGAAGCTAATAAAGCCAAGGGCGAATTTTTGAATAATATTGCTCATGATTTTCGTACACCTATGCAGGCGATCATGGGTTTCACTTCTTTCTTCCAGTCGGAGAATTTGACAGCGAGGCAGAAGAAATACGCGGATATCATCAGTGAGAAAAGCAAGGGGCTTTTAATTCTTGTCGAGGAGCTCCTGGATGTTTCAAGGCTGGAGGCTGGACGGATCCAATTAAGGTCCATTCCGTTTGATCTTAAAGAGAGCATAGAGAAAGCTGTTGACCTGGCCAGGGGGGATGTGGTCGATAAAGACGTTAAGGTGGTGTGCTTGATCGACGGTGATATTCCGAAGTTGAGGGGGGATGAGGTCAGGTTTAATCAGATCCTGACCAATCTTCTTTCTAACGCGGTAAAATATACTGATAATGGCGAGATCTTGGTAAAGGTGATTTTGGAACAGGGAAGCTGTTCCGGGAATAAATGTTGTTTCCTCCTTTCCGTGAAAGACACAGGGCTTGGGATCCCCAAAGATAAGCAAGGATCGATCTTTGATGCATATACGCGGTACCAGGAATTTAATGGCACAAGGGAACGCGGAGGCGTTGGCCTCGGGCTTTATATCACCAAAACCTTGCTTGAGTTGATGGGTGGCACGATCAGCGTTGTGTCTGAAGTTGGCACTGGTAGCGAGTTTGTAGTTACGTTGGAGCTTGATAAGGCCTGATCACACGGCGTCAAAAGAGATGAACAATGGAAAAAACAGCTCTAGTAAATAAAAAGATCCTTGTCGCAGAGGACGACGACGCGTGCAGGTATTTATTTGAACTCTTTTTAGAGGGGGCCGGTTGTTCATTAACGATTGTCAAGAACGGTAAGGAAGCTCTCAGTAAGGTAAGGGCGGAGAAATTCGACGCGGTGTTGATGGACCTGCGGATGCCTGTTATGAGCGGTTATGAAGCGTCGCGTGCGATCCGTGAAATAGATGTAGCGTTATCGATCATTGCGCTCACCGCGCATGCGTTGGCCTGGGAAGACGGGAAATGTCAGGCCAGCGGTATGAATGATTATCTGATCAAACCGTGCACAAAAGAACAAGTAATTAAGAAACTCCTTCAATGGACCGATAAAAAAACATGTGATGGAATGTCCGTCTGATGTTATTCATGTCATGAAACTTTCCGACTTTGATTACTCACTTCCAGATGAACTTATTGCACAGCATCCGTTAGAAAAGCGTGATGAGGCGCGTTTGCTGGTCGTTGACCGTGCATCTAGAACGATCACGCACAGTTCCTTTCGTGACCTGGGGAAACATCTTCCTTCTGACAGCCTTCTCGTCGTTAATAACAGCAAGGTGATCCCCGCACGTTTATTGGGGAAAAAGACACGTTCCGGCGGGCAAGTGGAGGTTTTTTTATTAAAGCATTTGGGCGGCCGTCGTTTTGAGGCCATGCTTCGTCCTTTGAAAAAGATCCGTGATAATGAGCCGTTGGAGTTCGCGCCAGGCGTGAGCGCCCGTCTTATTGACCGTGAGGCACGTATCGTTGAGTTTGATTGTGACGATGTGCTTGCTAAACTTGAAAAAGTAGGGCATATCCCTCTTCCTCCGTATATCAAACGCGAAGATGACGCGGCGGACCGTATTGATTATCAGACCGTGTATGCCAAATATGCAGGGTCAGTGGCGGCACCGACGGCCGGGCTTCATTTTACGGAAGCGCTGATGAGTTCTCTTAAGATGGGCGGGCATTCTTTTGCAGAAGTGACGCTTCATGTCAATTACGGCACCTTCAAGCCTGTTGAGACGGAAAATATCACGGAGCATCCGATGCACAGTGAGGATTATGTTATTTCTCCCGTGGCGCTCAAGGCTGTTGTTGATGCAAAACAGTTAGGGAAAAAGATCATTGCCGTCGGCACTACGAGTTGCCGTGTTCTGGAATCATATGCGCGTAGTCATGAGGACGCGGGGGAAACGCGTTTATTTTTATATCCAGGCGCATCTTTTCATCTGGTCGATGTTATGATCACCAATTTCCATCTTCCCAAGAGCACTCTTTTTATGTTAGTCTCTGCATTTGGAGGGCTTGATCTGGTGAGGTCTGCTTATGAAGAAGCCATCCGCGCCAAGTATCGTTTTTACAGTTATGGCGATGCGATGATCATTGTTTAACCGGGATCAATTTAGAACATAACGAAAGGAACGCAATGAGCTTGAACAGTGTCAATATCATGGGGAATCTGACGAGAGACCCGGAAATGAAGACCATTCCCTCTGGGAAGTCTGTCTGCAGTCTTTCGATCGCTAATAACCGCATCTATACCAAGAACGGCGAGAGGATGACGGAAGTATCTTACTTTGACGTTGAGGTGTGGGGTGTTATTGCCGAGAACTGCGCCAAGTATCTTAAAAAGGGAAGCGGCATCATTGTTGAAGGCCGTCTCAAGCAGGACCGCTGGGAGAAAGATGGAAAGACGCAGAGCCGTGTTCGGATCTCGGCGAACAATATTCATTTTATGCCTCGGAAAGCCGATGGCGCCGCTCCTTCGCGGAGTTCTGAATCTGACATGGGTCAGGATGCTCTTGATGCTGTCAGCCCTCAAGATATGGCGTGGGAAGAATAGTTCAATGTTCTATTCTCTGTTAAATACAAATAATAAAGCCCGTCGGGGCGTGGTGCATACGGCGCATGGCGATATTCAGTCCCCGTTCTTCATGCCTGTCGGCACAAAGGCCACGGTCAAAACATTGTCGCAGGAGGATCTGCGTGCGATCGGTTCTGAGGTCGAGTTGTCAAATACATACCACCTCTTTTTGAGACCCGGGTGTGACATCATTGAGAAGGCTGGTGGACTTCATAAGTTCATGAGTTGGGATAGGGCGATCCTGACCGATAGCGGCGGATACCAGGTCTTTAGCCTTACGGATTGGCGCAAGTTGAGCGATCAGGGGGTTGAGTTCAAATCGCATATCGACGGATCAAAGCATTTTTTGACGCCTGAGAGCGTGATGGATATCCAACGGACGCTGGGTTCGGATATGGTCATGCCCTTGGATGAGTGTTCGCCGTATCCCTGTGAACATAAGGCCGCGGAAGAGGCTGTCAAACGCACGACCCACTGGATGAAGCGCACCAAGGATCATTTTGAAAAGACCGGCATGCGTGAGCGCGGGCAAAGGCTTTTTTGTATCATTCAGGGTTCTGTTTATAAGGACCTGCGGGAGCGTTCTGCAAAGGAGCTCCTTGAATGTGATACCGACGGGTGCGCGATCGGCGGGGTGTCGGTCGGTGAGCCTGTTAAAGAGATGTTCGAAGTCTTGGGGTGGACCATTGATATGCTGCCTCTGCATAAGCCGCGTTATTTTATGGGTATAGGGTTGCCCGATCAGATCGTCAAAGCGGTTGGCATGGGGATCGATATGTTCGATACCGTTGTCCCGACGCGTTATGGGCGTTATGGCACCTGTTTTACGGACAGAGGCCAGGTCGTTATCCGTAACGGGATGTTCAAAGAAGATTTTGGGCCGCTTGATCCCGAGTGTGATTGCCCGACGTGCCGGAATTATTCTCGCGCCTATATCCGGCATTTGTTCAATACCGGCGAAGTGTTGGGACTTCGCCTCGCGGCCTATCATAATATCCATTATTATGTAAACCTGATGCGCCGCATCCGCGCGGCTATTGATGCCGGGAAGTATGAGGAGTTTGAGCGGACTTATCTTCAGAAATATGGTTCAGTGCTTGCGACGGTGTGAGTTGATACGTATGATATGATCTTAAATGATCGGATCTAATCTGCGGAAAATGCTTATGGAACATAATATACGTCGTCTTGTTTCTTCTTTCCTTTATATTTTCTTTCTTCTTGCTCCTTCCGGTTTTCTTTTTGCACAAGAGACTAATATTCCCGTTTATAAGATAGGCGTTCTGGCCAATCAGGGGAAAGAGTCTGCTCATAAGCAGTGGGACGCAACGGCAGAAGAACTTGGTCGCCATTTTGAGCCGCAGAGCCGTTTTGAGATCGTGGCATTATCTTTTGATGAGATCAATGCCGCGGTGAAAAATGGAGAAGTCGACTTTCTTATTACAAATCCCGCTCAGTATGTGAAGTATGAAGTATTGAATCGTGTTCAGTCTATTGCTACCCGTAATGTAAGAAATACTGGTGTGCTTTTTGGAAGTGTTGTTTTTGCAAAGTCTTCCCGTGAGGATATAAACACGTGGTCTGATCTGAAAGGAAAGAGCATTTTGGCCGTTGATCAGACATCTTTCGGAGGATGGCTTATCGCGGTTTTTGAATTTAAACGTCACGGGATCGACCCCAAGATAGATTTTCGCAAAGTTGTCATGGCAAAAGGACATTCTGATGTGGTGATCGGCATTCTTCGGGGGGATGCTGATGTCGGGGTTGTGAGGACCGGTGTTATCCAGGAAATGATCGCGGCCGGAAAGATGACGCGTGATGATATAAGAGTTATCGAGTTGAAGCATGACGGGATGCCTGAGGATTTTCCTTATTTTCATTCCACGACACTTTATCCTGAATGGCCCTTTGTAAAATTGAGCCATGTTCCCGACGCGCTTGCTAAGAATGTTGTGAAGGCTCTTTTTTCGATCTCTTCTGATAGTGCCGCGGCGGTGAACGGTGATTATACTGGCTGGACCGTTTCATCCAATTACACGAATGTCCATGAGTGCCTCAAGGCATTGAATGTTATCCCTTATGAAGATCACGGTAAATTAAGCTGGAAGGCTTTGTGGCGCGGATATTATCTTTGGATCATCAGCATTCTTTTTTTTGCTGGGTGGGCTTTTATTGGCAGTTATCCTTGTGAGAAATTCACGCCGAGACATATTAAAGATGAGCCTGAATTATCAGGCGATCCTTAATACAGCCGGTGAAGGCATTATGGGCCTTGATCCTGAAGGGAAGCATATTTTTGTTAATAAGAAAGCCGCTTCTTTGCTGGGGTTCAAGGCGGATGAGCTGATCGGGAAAGAGAGCCATAAGACCTGGCATCATACAAAAGCCGATGGATCTCTTTATCCTGCAGAAGGGTGCAGGATCCTGGATACTGTAACAAAAGGTAAGACTATTTTTGTTACGGATGAAGTGTTCTGGCGAAAAGATGGAACATCTTTTTTGTTGAATATGTGAGCACTCCCATCGAGTTCAAAGGAAAGATCCAGGGGATCGTCCTTGTCTTCAGGGATATCACGGAACGTAAACAGGCGGCCGAGGCTCTTTTTGTTGCTAAAGAGAAGGCTGAAGAAGCCCATCAGGCTAAAAGTAATTTTCTTGCCAGCATGTCGCATGAGATCCGCACACCGATGAACGCTATTCTGGGGTTTAGTGAGCTTTTAAAGACTACAGAGCTTTCAGATAAGCAAAAGAATTATCTGGATATGGTTAATGCAGGCGGTCAGCTTTTGCTTAGGATCATTGATGATATCCTTGATATTGCAAAGATCGAATCTGGTCGGTTGGAATTTGAAGTTGTTGATTTTGACCTTCGCTATCTGGTGGTGAATGTATTTAAGATGGTGAGTGTCCGCATGAGAGGGAGTCAGGTTTATCCGTATGTTGATATCAAGCCAGATGTCCCTGTTCATGTGAAGGGGGATCCCACGAGATTAAGACAGATCCTGGTTAATCTTCTTGGTAATGCCGCCAAATTCACAACACAGGGAGAGATCGCGCTTATCGTTGATGTTGATCCAGATGGTAAGGCCGCAGATGATGAGGTGTGTGTCCGTTTTATGGTCAAAGATTCAGGCGTTGGTATCCCGGCTGATAAGCTTGAAGATATTTTCTCTCCGTTTACTCAGGTAGATAAGTCAACGACCAGGAAATATGGAGGGACTGGGCTTGGTCTTACGATCGTCAAAGCTTTTGTCAAAGGCATGGGCGGTGAGATCAATGTGCGCAGTGAAGAGGGGAAAGGAACGGAATTCATTGTTCATTTGAGTTTCAAGCGGGCTCCTGAAGGGGCGTTTTCGGCAGTTGATCTCTCAAGTCATGAGGGGTTAAAAGGAAGAACAGCGTTCATTCTTGATGATAATGAGATCGCCCGTAAGATCCTGCGAAAAAATTGTGAGGCGGCCGGGATGATACCATTACCGCCGGAAAGCACCTCCGAGGCGGCCCAAGATTCGCTTGAGCAGTTGCTTAAGGAAGGAAAGCCGCCGGATGTTCTTTTGTTTGATATTATGCTGGAAAAGGGGGACTCTTTGGGGCTTCTTAAGACCATCAAGCAGGATGAACGTTTCAGTCGTTGTAAGATCATTGCCGTGACAGCTGAGCCCCGGATCGAAGATTCAAACGTGGCGGGTGAATTAGGTTTTGACGGATATCTTCCCAAGCCTTTTGTGATCGCAGACCTTATTTCTGTGGTCACGGCGGCTTTTGGTGAGAAAGGGCAGAAGAAAGATCCTGTTATGGATCGGCCGGGTGATGGGCCTTCTTGCGCAGGCGCTAAGATCCTTTTAGTGGAAGATTCGATCGCGAATATTGAGTTGATGAAAGAATTCTTTAGCATCCCGGGGTGTGATGTTGATTATGCGTATACAGGAAAACAGGCTGTTGATCAGCTCTCTAAAGGCATTAGATATGACATGTGCTTTATGGATATCCATATGCCTGAAATGGACGGGCTTGAGGCAACAAAGATCATCCGTGAGAAGATAGATGCGTCCTTGCCTATCATTGCATTGACCGCGGCTGTCCTTAGAGAAGAGCGCGAGGCTGCATTCTCCGTCGGCATGAGCGATTTCCTGGCTAAGCCAATACAGTTTGCCACATTAGAGAAAAAGATCAAAGAGCATATGTCAAGATCGACATAGACGTGCTTGCGTTGTCTTTTTTATAATGGCCCGCCGCTTTTTACGGATCAGTGCCTGCTTCCATGTAAGTATATTGGCAGGTTGCTTTGCCTGCCCTAACGTGCCACCTCGCCGTCCTCGCTC
>DYQZ01000026.1:8892-19895 GCA_020719005.1 Candidatus Omnitrophus sp. | reverse complement strand
TTCGTTAAGAAAAGGCTATTCTACCCCCGAAAAGCCTTATGAGGCAATAAAAAAAAGGGGCAGATATGCTCTGCCCCCAGGGTCTGCTTTAGAAATAACTTCTTATTTCTTGCTCTTCGATTTCTTTTTATTTTTATCTTTCTTACAATCCGTGCACTCGCTGCTCTTTTGTTCACGCAGTTCTTTTAATTTCTTGAATTGCTCGGAACTTAATACCTCGCGGGTCTTCACGACCTGTGTCACGCGGTTCTCGAGGATCTTACCCTGCAGCGTAGTAATATCCGCAACCAACGCATCGGCTTTGGAACGATCGAATTTCTCGGCGTCCAATACATCTTTTAATGCATCCCGTTTTATTTTAAGATCATTATAAAAAACTGCCTGTTTTGCCTTAAAATCCTGACCCAAAACCTTGATCTTCTCTTTTTGCTCCGGCGTCAATGCCAACGCTTTTCCCATCTCTTTGGCCATTTCCGTGATCTGGGTAGCCGCTTCTTTCTTATCATCAGCCCTTAGGGGCAACGTGAACAAAACACATCCGACCAGAAGCATCCCGATCAAAAACATTCTTTTTCCCATAACCTCTCCTTCATTAATAAAAAACCTATTCATACGAATAGGCTGTATTCTACACTCTAACTCTTAAAAACCAATTTCTTTCTCTGCGCTCGAAACTAACTGTTCTCCACAAAATATTTGATCCGCTTAAGAAGCTCGTCCCGGCCCAAGGCTTTTGACAGCATCGAATACGTTTTTCCGTCCACAACGATCAAATTCTCTGCCCCCGTGCTTTCATCACTCGCAAGCGCCGTTAAAAACACAACCGGTATATCCTTGGTTTCTTCCCTCTCCCTCAGCATTCGGACCGTTTGTGCACCATCACGGTCCGGAAGCATGATATCCATAAGGATCAAGCTCGGCAACTCACGCGCCGCCGCTAAAAGAGCTGAACGACTGTCATGTGCCAAGATAACACGATACCCCTCATGGGTCAGAATATACTGAACCATTTCCGAGAGATCAATATGATCATCTACGACCAAAACCGAACGCATGTAAAACCTCCTATTTATCCATAAGATACTATTAATCTAGTATCTCTAATTTATCCTATTTCAAGTATAGTAGCTGGAAAAGGCGCTGTCAACGGGTGGGTGGGAAATATTATTACTGCTTGGCGTGGATCCGTTTTAACAACCAGGCCATGTTCTCTCCTAGGACTTTCATCGTGCGCATGCCTTCTTCGTCATTTTTCACTTCACCGATCTCTCGTCCCATCGCAAAATTCCAATAACATGAACCAACTGTCATCATCTGTGAAATGCCGAAGAAATGATTAAGTGTATCATAGGTGTGAATAGCCCCGCCCCTGCGTTGCGACACCACACCGACGCCGACTTTACGACGGAACATATCCCCGTTCGCCTTGCTCACCAAACACGCCCTGTCAATGAACGCCTTCATGGTCGAGGTCACATCCGCCACATATACCGGGGATCCTAGAATAATACCATCGGCCGCGCACATCTTTTCCATACATGTATTCAACATGTCATCTGACAGCACGCAGCGCTGATCTTTATTCTTGAAACAGCCGTAGCACGCCACACATGCATGGAGCGGTTTTTCTGCAAGATGGATAAGCTCGGTCTCGATGCCCTCGTTCTCAAGTGCCGTAAAAACTTCTTTGATCAGGATCGACGTATTCCCGTTCTTCCTCGGACTACCATTGAATGCGACAACTTTCATAAGACCTCCCCAACCATTAGAACAATTCCCCGACCAGAACACCCAGACGGAAAAGACAAAAACCCGCAACAACACTAATAAGCACATTCGCCAGCGCCCGTAACGTTCCGCCCATCGTGATCAAATTCGATGTCTCGAACATGAATGTCGAGAACGTTGTGAACGCGCCGCAAAACCCGGCGACCAGCAATAATTTTGCATTCGCATCCAAGAGGAATTTCTTGTCTGCCAGCACAACAAAAAAGCCGATAAAGAAACAGCCGATCAAATTAACGATAAGGGTGCCGTAAGGGAAATGCGTTCCCCAGGTCTGATCAATGTTTTTAGACAAGATATACCGCAAGAACGTCCCGCTCAAACCGCCTATCCCTAAACAAACCCATTTGATCATATGCTCCGTCTCACTTTCTGGGTGTATTGGCCCGTTTTTCGATCTTGGCCAATTCATCTTTTAAAGTCACCGTGCGGTTAAAGATCTTTCTTCCCGTCGCAGAATCCTTATCTACACAAAAATATCCTAACCGCTCGAACTGATATACCGCACCAACAGACGCATTCTCCAACGAAGGCTCGGCCTTAACATTGGTGATCTCAACAAGCGACTGCGGATCCAGATTCTTTTTATGGTCTTCTCCCTCAGCAACCGCCTGAGGGTCTTCTGTGGTGAACAGCTTGTTATACAACCTGACCGTAACCTCTTTTGCCTTCTCGGCAGAAACCCAGTGGATCGTGGCTTTCACCTTGCGGCCATCAGGAGCGTTGCCGCCTTTTGTCGTCGAATCATAGGTGCAGCGTAATTCAACCACCTCACCCGTTACGGGGTCCTTAATAACGCTCTCGCATTTGATGAAATACGCATACCGCAACCGCACCTCACGCCCGGGGGTCAAACGGAAGAAGTCCTTGCTCGGGATCTCCCTAAAATCATCCTGTTCAACATAAAGCACTTTTCCGAATGGGATCCTGCGCGTCCCAGCTGAAGGGTCTTCGGGATTATTAACGGCATCCAGTTCCTCACACTGCCCCTCGGGATAATTCTCGATCACAACCTTCAAAGGCTTGATGACCGCCATCACGCGCGGGGCAATCTTATTGAGCATCTCACGCACACAAAATTCCAACAAAGCGAGGTCGATCACATTTTCCACTTTGCCAACCCCAATGCGCTTGCAGAATTCGCGGATCGCGCCCGCCGGATAACCGCGGCGCCGCATCCCGGAAACAGTGGGCATCCGAGGATCATCCCAGCCAACAACCGCGCGGGTCTCGACAAGGTCAAGAAGCTTTCGCTTGCTCATCAGCGTATACGTCATATTAAGACGTGCGAATTCATATTGATGCGGCAATGCGTTCGGCAGATCCAACTCTCCGAGGATCCAATCATAAAGCGGCCGATGGACCTCAAACTCGAGCGTGCAAATACTGTGCGTGATGCCTTCAAGATAATCGCTTAACCCATGCGCAAAATCATACATCGGATAAATACACCAAGCATTCCCTGTATGGTGATGATCAACGTGGCGGATACGATATAAGATCGGGTCCCTCAGCCACATATTGGGTGAGCTCATATCGATCCTGGCCCGCAGGATGCGTGCCCCGTCAGGAAAAGCACCCGCTTCCATCTGTTCAAATAACTTTAAGTTCTCCTCGATGGAGCGATTGCGGAATGGGCTGTCCTGACCCGGCTTATCCGGAGCGCCGCGGAATTTCTCTGTATCTTCCGGCGAGAGATCGCACACATACGCCTTACCTTTTTTAATAAGCGTGACGGCAAAAGCGTAGATCGCTCCAAAATAATCACTCGCGAAAAAAGGCGCCCCTTCTTTCATCCCCAAGCAATGATCCGCCCATCCGCCAATAAGCCACTTCACATCCTCGGTGATGGAGTCAACATACTCCACATCTTCCTTCGCAGGGTTCGTATCATCCATGCGCAGATTGCATACACCGTTATATTCGCGGGCAATCCCGAAATTCAAGCAAATGGATTTGGCATGGCCAATGTGAAGGTAGCCATTCGGCTCCGGTGGGAAACGTGTCAACACACGCCCTTGATGTTTGCCGCTTTTGACATCCTCGGCCACGATCTCACGGATAAAATCAAGCGGCTTATTCTCTAATGGGACTTCCATACAATGCTTATCCTTGTTTCAATTGAATTGATCTACGCTAAACGTAATAAAAAAACGCCGTGACGATACAACCCTGGGAACGTCACGAAGAAATCGGTCTTCTCCATGACCAGCCCTCGACGTTCATCCAAGAACGAGACCATCTCATCCATGGTCCTGAACTTTGCTCCCCGGTCAAGATCATAAAAGAACCGGCTTATCCCACTTTGCCCCTCGAACACCACCGGATCACTGACCAAGACCCATTTTTTGCTCACGCGCGTCATCGTCGTAATAATATTAGAAAGCTCTTCGTCATTCAGATGATGGGACGTGTCGATCAGCATAGCCAGGTCGCACGACTTTTCCTTAAGCGGCAATTTAAGCGCATCCGCCACCAAGAATCGGCTTGCGCTAAAATGCTTCCTTGCAAAAGATATCCTCGGTGAACTATTGTCTATCCCGATATACCCTCGAGGGTTCACTTTGCTGTTCTCACCAAGCCCACAGCCGATATCAAGGACCGTATTTAATTCTAGGGATCTGAGCGTATTTGCCAGTCCCTGCCAGCGTCCATGGTCCAGGATATTGCGCTGGATCATCGAGACATACGGATTTTCCAACAACCCACCAAAACGCATTTTACGATCTGCTGTTGCCATTATTCCAGCCGCTCCTGTACTGCATATAGAGGACGGCGCTTTACATCGTCGCCGATGCGCGCTACATATTCACCAATAAGCCCTATCGACAAAAGCTGAATACCTCCGATGAAAAGGACAGCACACATTAAGGATGCCCATCCAGTAACTGTATACTGCGTGAACACTCTCATATAGATCGTGGCCAGAATTCCAAAGAAAGCGATCACGGAAATAACAAACCCCGTCGCCGACACCACACGCAACGGCGTAAAAGAAAAAGACGTGATCGCGTCAAAGGCGAAGTTAAGCATTTTCCTGAAGCCGAATTTTGTTTTCCCCGTCTGGCGCGCTTCACGCACATACTCAACCGTCCCCCGGCGAAAACCCACCCAGGCAATAAGCCCTCTTAAAAAACGATGCCGCTCTTCCATGCCGTTGATGATATCAACGACCTTGCGGTCCAATAAATAAAAATCCCCGGCATCTGTTTGGATATCAATGTGTGCCGCCGCTTTGATCATCCTGTAAAAAACATGGGCCGTCCATTTCTTGAACCACGACTCCCCTTTTCGCTCGGAACGTTTGCCATAAACAACTTCATGGCCTGCACGCCAAGAGCGGATGAACGCTGGTATCACCGACGGCGGGTCCTGCAAATCTGAATCCATCACAACCACCGCGCGCCCCCGCGCCTCTTTAATGCCAGCCGTGATCGCCAGTTGATGTCCGAAATTCCTCGAGAACCGGATGACCCTGACATGCTCAGGGTCTTCCTTCTTGATCTTTGACAATGCCAAAAACGTATTGTCCTTACTGCCGTCATCGACCAGAACGATCTCATGATCGATCTTCTCCACGACGAGCACCTGCTTTAGCGTGCGATAAAAGATCTCGATCCCCGCCTCTTCATTGAACGCCGGTGATACCACTGATATCTCAACATGTTCTTTCATACCCGCTCCTTTAACGCCCACGCACTTTTTATAACCCGCGCTGCTTTCGCTTCGCCTCTTGTTGCATCATCATATACTGCTGGACTTTTCTCATCATGTCGATCGAGAATCCGCCCATGAAGATCCAGGCTTTCCGGTTACCCCACTCGACGACCTCAAGCACTTTGTCGTTCGGATGGATCGGATACGGAAGTTCTTTAGAGCCCTGGTTGATCAAATGCGCAATATAAACAGTGCGCGCGATATTCAGCTTCTCGATGCCTTCATAGTTATGGATCACGCCGTAGGTGCAATTAAAACCATACACCGTCACATCCCGCGTCTTTTCTACATACCCGAACTCCGGCACTGCCAAAGTCTGTGCAAAGATAAAGGGCGCCACCACAGCCATGCCATTATATTTTCCTTCAATGGTTTTGGCTAGTTTTTGATACAACTTCATATCGGCGCGATACTGCAAGTTTTCCTCGAGCACTACATAATCAGCATTGATGAACGCATTGCGCAGACCATAGGCATTGAACTGGACCGCGATAATCAGCACCACCAAACCAATGACCTGGAACATCCGCCGGGGAACAAGCACCGCGGCTGTCCAGAAAAGTGTGAAAAGCAAAAAAGGATATTCAGCCAAACGATAGCGGGGAGAGACATTCACAAAATTAAGGAACAACAAAAACCACATAGCCGCGAACAGGCTCATGATCAGGTTGATCCGAAAAGACTCATCCTCGAAACGCCCCCACTGGATATTCTTTTCTTTAAGCCAGCTCTGCAGAACAAAGAGCCCCCCGCCAATGATCACGCTCGCTAAATAAAAATACGTGATCTTGAATGTCTTAAGCGACGGCCATCCTTTAAAAAGGCCGATGAGCCCGCCACTCACATGCTGATCGCCTATCCAGAATTTGACCACGACCGATAATAGCCCAAGCGCGGCAAGTCCGCCTGCCCAGCACATCCACTGGGCACGACGCCCTTCATCCTTCTCGCGGGATAACTCAAAGAGGCCATAACAAAAGAACGCGCCGCATGCAAAGATGCCAGATCCTTTGAATGCCACGGCCAACAACGCCATCACGCCCGCCCAATGGACCCTGCGCTCCACCAGAAAGAACGCACACCACACCGCGAAAAACAGACTCGGCAGTTCCATGTTGATCGCTTCCGTCTGACTTTGGAACACCGGCCATGAGAGAACAAGCACGGCCAATAACCCCGCGACTTCAAATGAAAAAATGCGCTGCGCGATGCTTCGCACGAACATCACAACCCCGGCGGCCATGGCAAAAAAGACCAGGTGATTGACGATCAAGAACCATGTCATCGATGGGAAGATCTTATACATGAGCGCTAAATACGCCGGAAAAAGTGAAACGAGATAAACCTTAGGCCCTCCCACCGCATACCCCGGCTGCTCTGCCAGCCCGGCAAAATCGAAATTATGCTGTGCCAGCCACCAGCCTTCGGCAAAAGGCCCACCAACCGAATCGCCATAAGGAGGATAGAACAACACCTCGAATTTCGTCACGACCAGAAAAGCGAACACAGCCCAGAAAAATAAGCGCGAACGAACTTCTTTAAGCGGCCCCAACACAAGCACGATCAGAAGCATCCCGCTAAGCGCTTGTGCCCACGGTCCCCAAAGAAGCTCTTCTCCCCTGCCCAGATAAAAATCAAGGCTTTGGGGAGAGCCCGCCACTGTAAATTGATTTAACAGATCAATTTGCCCCTGCTGGAACATGAACTGAAAATAAGCCGGCCCTCCGAATTGCACCATACAGAACAGGGCAAAAACAACAAGCGCCACTATATAAAAAATATTATTTCTCATAAAGATCCCCAGATATATCACATTATTAATGAGGCCTTTTCAAAGAGAACATTCTATCACAACAAGAGCGGATTAAAGCCCTTCTCATAAAACAATCGCCACATGGTCGAGGCCATTGATCCGCATCGTTCCAAGTTCCCGCGCGGCGTATTCCACCACGGCGCGAACGGGAACACCTGCACGCCCGACTTCGTAGCATACGCATAAAAAATAGCTCCTCTTGAGCGTAGCATCTTTTTATCCACTTCACTCACCCAGGAACGTGCCAACCCGTCTGAATGCCCCTGAAGCGCACACGCCATCTGCATGGTCCACTCCAGCGATATCATCCGAGGCCTTGGTATCGTGCGGGCAACAGTCTCATCTGTAAAATCAAATCCCCTGATACCGTCAGCGTAGACAAAGAACTGCCGTGTGGCGATCTCCGTTAATATTGTTTCATTCACACCAAAAAATGCCTGCAGTTCCTGTGTATTGAAAACCAATAGCATCATCGAAATAACATCCGCACCGACCACATTCGACACACCGCCCGACACGCCATATCCAACAACAATATCTTTAAGACGACCCCGCGAATCACGGCGCATCGCGATCTTGTTTAGAAAATCCCTGATCCCCTGCATCTCAAGTTCAAATGAGACCTGATCTGCACGACCACGCTCCATCGATGCCAGCGCACGGAACACGCTGTAGGCGACCACATTGCTTTCCGCACCAAATACCTTTGTCCAGTTCGTTCCCCAATCCATGGCCATTCCCATGGCAAGGCCGCCCTCCTCATGTCGTAATCGCATCCCCCAAAGCGCGATCTGGCGTGCCAGCGGATAGAACCTATCATCTTTTGTTTCCTGAGTATAATGCAACGCCAAGAGCGCGACCCACATGTTCGGCCCTAAATGGGCTATTTTCTCCAAACCACACGCGCCGCTGTTCGTCTCATAAAAATTGCAGAACCCCGCCCCCGTCCATGTTCTGTCAAAGAACATCAATATTTTTTGGGCAGAAGCAACATCTCCCAGCTTGAGGAAACCAAGCCCCGCAAGCGCCAGATCATAGGTCGCCGCCTGACTTCTCAATAACGGGTCATCTGTGTTAATAAAACTGTCGACCAAGCCGGTCTTGTCATTCTTCTGTCCCAGCAAAAAACGATGACTGCCCTGGGAGATATCTTCCCCGGCAAAAGACACCGTCTGCATATTAATGATAAAAACCCCAGCCAACACCCACAATGATAGTCGCAACATTTTTCTTAATTTCTGCATTCTTTATCCATCTCGATCATCACTTTTTTATAACATCCTCTATTCTTTTACCGCCGATATAAAGCCCTTCGATGACCGCAAAACCGTCCCTGACCCTGACATCAATATACGCGTCCCGCTTGTCGCGCCCGCTGTGTTCCAGGTAAGCCCGCTCGGCCTGAGGCGCGGCTTTCTCCTCCATGTAATAACGGTCGATCGGTAAATTCAGCGCAACTTCACCATGAGACACATTCCGCACTGTGGCGGACATATATACATTCTCGTGCGGCTTTTGCAACGTGATCTGTGAAACTTGCGCGATCCCGTCTTCGTTGCTGAAGAGAACTGCATAAACTTTCTGCCCATACTTTAGGTCCGGGCCCTCACTACGGACTTTATTCACATCGACCCTTAAGGCCACATAACGGCCACGAAAAGCATCATACGGATCGACCGGCGCTGTTTTGAAACGGAACACGGAGCCGTGCTTTAACGTTGCTTCTCTTTGGGCGATCATCGACACAGGCCACGCGATCTGCAGGATGATCAAACCGGCAAAGATCCCGACGAGTATGTCTTTTCTCATACAGCACCTCCCTTACGGCGCAGGATCATCACATTGGTCATAAAAAAACATCCGCCAATAAATATAAAGACCAGTCCTTTAAGGACAAATCCGATCTCACTGTCAAAGAATCTTGCCAAAATAAGTGCCGAGAGCATGAACATGCCCGTATTAATAACACTCAGATTATTGGTCCGTATCCCCGATACCAGGCGAAAAACGCTGACTGTGAGTAAAAGAATGTTGAAGATGAGCATTGAGAACGCAATGGATGTCCCGCCCAGGACATAACCGATCATGGCAAAAAGAGGCAACGCGCCAAGAAGTGCCCTCATCCAGTCCTGCCGCAAGGCATAGCGAAAACATAATAATAATGCACCGCCTATCAGAGAGAACGTCAGCAAAAGATCCGGGAATGCCGCCGAGGATGACGTCTGTGGGATCGAATAATAATGCCGCTCTGTGATGGATTCCCAGGGGAGCCGGAAAGTCAAAAGGAACATCATGATGAAAATGCCCACTGCTCCCAGACGCTGAAAAGGTTTTTGCCAGTTCGTGGTGATCCCTTTGAATTCCCATACACCCAACAGATAAAAGATCGTCATCAGGCTCGAATCAATAATGATCCATGACCCTGGCCACGTTTTTCCGAGCGTCAATCCCGCACCCACAGAAACAGCGATCGCCATCACGTACGCCAGGATCGTGGCGCGGATGGTGTATATTTCTTCCCGCAATGACCAGATAAAGTGCGGAATGACGACGGCGAGAAAAGGCCAGAAAAGAAAACTCTTTAGCGGCTCGCCACTGACATACATCGCCCACATGAGAATACCGAAGACAAACATCACCGCCGGGATAGTTGCCTGCATCAAATAGGTCAGCGGAACAATAAGGAGCATCCATGTCAACATAAAATCAGGTGTGTCGCTTGGAATATTATACGTTTGGCTAATAAGCGCAAGCGAGGAGCCGACCATCAAACTCAAGAATGTCGCCGACCCTTCTTTTAATGCATAAGACGTGGGCCGTTTAACGATCACCCACCATGCCAGGGCCTGGGCGATCACAAGAGGCAAAAGCGACAACACGGCTCGCACAGGACGCGACAACTCTTCCCAATTATGTGCGAATACAAGAATAATTCCCAGCCCGATCAAAAGCGCACCCAACACACTGCATAAAATAATAACGGTCCATTTTCTATCCACCGCCTTCACATCACCATAATGTCCATGGAGCTTATCTGCCACCTCTTGGGACAGCACGCCCCGCTCGATGAGCTGGGGCAGCTCTTCATAAAGCCATTGCACTGCTTTCTTATTCATAACGACCTTTCTTTATCGATCCTCAAGAATATCCTTTTTGATCTCGTGTTCCCGGGGAGAATACACACTGCGTGCAAAAACAACCGTGTTCTTAGGAACGATCGCGCCCGCCGGGATAATGGCATTATCCCCGATCTCGACCCCAGGCATGATCACGGAATTCAGCCCCACCACCACATTCGCGCCGATCTTGATTTTCTTGAGTTTAAGACCTCTCCGTTCAAACAGGTGGCAGATCACCGTCGCGTTCCCTCCAATGACCGTATTATCCCCGATCTCAAGGAGCGAAAGGTCAGCAACATTCTTTGAATTGATCTGCACGTTCACCCCCAATTTCGCCCCCATCATGCGATAAAACAAATTAACGAACGGGGTCAACAGCATAAAATCCATAAAGAACGCTTTCACCGCCTGCACCAGCGCATTTAAAAAGAACCACTTGAGCATTTCTCCGTCTTTGAACCCGAAAGAACCTTCTTTAAGACGAAGATTAAGCACCATGTTCAACAGCCCGACCAGGAACATGAGCATTAAACCAAAAAGAAAGAACCCGCCGGCGATCCCGAGCCCCA
>DYQZ01000026.1:0-8792 GCA_020719005.1 Candidatus Omnitrophus sp. | reverse complement strand
GGCCGGGGAGAAATAAGCCCCACAATATCGGTCGGCGCTGTCTTTGCCCCCCACGGATGGCTAGGACGCACGCCCTTGCCTTTTGCCTTAAACCCCAAATTCAATTTCAGATCATCGAGCATCCCCGGTTTCCAGAAGCAATAATTGATCTTCCAGAAATCACTCGGAGAACTGACCGCGATCACAGTTTTGATCACCGGGTCCGCCGCCCCTTCAATGAGACAGAGCGCCGCACCCAAAGAAAATCCCATGAGAGCGATCGACGTGTAGCCTTCTTTCTTAACATAAGCGATAACAGCCTTAAGATCCTCACCTTCTTTTGTTGTCCAGGTGAACAGGCCCGAACTCTTCCCATGCCCGCGAAAATCAAAAGCAACCACATCATAATGAAGCGCCAACGCTTTTGCGATCTCCCGGAAAAGATACGCGTCTTTGGCATTAAAGAAACCGTGCGCCAGGATAACGACTTTTGTCCCGCCCTCGCCGTAATGCGTGGCTACAATACGCTTACGGTCTTTTGTCTTTAGGGTGACTTCACGCACCAGGCTCTCCCGGGCGAGCTTCCGCCATTTTCTGTGCTAATGCTTTTACACCCTTAAGATCTGTCTTGCCTGTTCCGAGGACCGGGATCACCTCCACACGATAAAAACTATCTTTCTTCGGTATCCACAAATTAGGGATGCCTTTTCTCGTCAAAGACTCACACACAGCATCGACATCCATCTCAACAGTGTAAAGCACGACTAACCGCTCACCTTTTTTCTCATCAGGCACTGACGTTACGACCACAACGGGGTCAACAACGCCAAGGGCTTCCATGATATTTTCTTCAACCTTCACATGCGGGACCATTTCACCGCCGATCTTGCTAAAACGGCTCAAACGATCGGTGATCTTAATGAACCCGTCCTCATCAATGGTCGCAATGTCGCCTGTGATATACCAGCCGTCCTTCATCACCTCCGCCGTCTTGGCCGGATTATTCAAATACCCCCGCATCACATTGGCACCCTTGACCAGAAGCAGCCCATCCTCGTTCGGCCCCTTCATTTCAAACGTGTCGGGATCAACAATTTTGACCGCAACGCCGGGAATGGGATGACCGACCTTGCCGAATTTATTCCCAACCTGATGTTCGACTGTCTCATCATTGACATAATCAGGGAACCCGACGGTCACGATCGGCGACAACTCTGTGGCGCCATACCCTTCAAAGGGGATCACCCCGAATTTTTCCTGGAACGCTTTTGCCAAGGGCTCTTTTAATTTTTCAGCACCCACGACCGCCAAACGTACCGAGGAGAATTGTTCTTTCGAACATTTCTTAACATACGCGGACATGAACGTTGGCGTTCCCATCAAGATCGTTCCTTTATATTTCTCGACGAGTTTACCGATAGTCCCGGCATCCAGCGGATTCGTATGATAAACAACCCCGAGCGCGGTCCCGGCTGGAAAACACAAGGTCGCCGTAAACCCCAACGAATGAAAGAACGGCAGTGCGGACACGATCACATCATTTTTACGGATATTGAAGATCTGATATAGCCCCTCGATATTCGAAAAGATATTCGCATGGGTAAGCAAAATACCTTTGGGCTCTCCCGTCGATCCACTCGAGAAAATGACCGTTGCCACATCATCTATATTCGTCTTATCCCCGCGAACCACCATGGCCGTCAACACCCATTTCGGGAAAAGAAATGCCGCCCAAAAATATAAGCCCGCCTTGATTGCGCTGATCTTTGGCCTAACATCTTCAAGAAAAACCATCTCAGGCCGGGCCGCGATCCCTGCTTTTTCCAGGAACGCCCGCGAGGTGATGATCATCCGCATCCGGCACTGTTTGATACAGGAATCAAACGCTTCCGCGGAGAGAGTAAAATTCAGATTGACCGGCACCTTGCCGGCAAAAGAAACAGCAATATTGGAAATAGCCGCCATCGAAGAGGATGGCAACAGCACCCCCACCATTTCATTAGTCTCTCTTGGAATGCGTGTCGCCGGTAAAAGAACCTTTGATAACATCACTGCCGCCGCGAAAACTTTAGGATATGTAAAACGCGCCCCCATTGAATCAGCCATGCACAGTTTGAACGGGTGGCGCTTCACCTCATCAATAAAGGCCAGATGCAGTTTCTTCCGCCATGCACCGCGCAGGATATTCGCTTCCGCCCCAAGCTCCTGCACCGCCAGACGGACCTCATGCACTTTAGAGGCGCCCGTCATGGGTTTGCCAAAAACAACCGAAACCGGACTTTGCGCCAAACGCGGGATCTTCCAGAAATATTTCCCATTCGCGAACGTATAAACGCTCCCCCAGATATTGTCGAGATACAGCGGAATGATCGGCGCATTCAGGCCTTTCATGATATGCTCAAAACCTTTACTAAAGGGGAGCATATTACCCGTGCGTGTCAGCACTCCCTCGGGGAAAATGCACACAAGTTCTCCGTTCTCGATCGCCTTTCGCGCCTCGGCCAGTGCACCGGCGATCGCCTTAGGCCCTCCCTCACGATCGATCGGAATGACCTTAAGTACGCGACCAAAGAAATTAACGAACGGCAGTTCATAGATCCTGCGATACATGATAAACCGGACCGGACGTTTCAATGCCGCCAGGATCAGGATCGCATCCACATAAGAAATATGATTAGAAATAAGAAGCGCTCCACCCTCTTCGGGAACCTGGGAACTATTGATAACGCGTATTTTATAAACAGCATGCGCGATCAACCAATTGATGAGCCGCACTAAAAAGACCGGCAGTGTCACTACAATATATATCGTCGCTATAAACGAAAGTGCCGCCACGATCCAAAAGATCTTATCCGCGCCAATGCCCAACCGCCCCCCATAAAACCACAAAAATCCGCCAGCCAACAAAGATCCGCACGAGGAGACCATGTTAAGCACAGACAGATACTGCCCGCGCTCTTCCTTCGGACTATACTGTTGAAAAAATGCATTCAAAGGAACCGTATAAAAACCTGCGCATACACCCAGAATAAAAAGCATCCCCAATGCCCCGTAAAAATTCCCGCCAAACCCAAGGAAGAAAGACATCATTGTAATGCCCATCGCACCGAGGGGAACCAGCCCAAGCTCAACTTTTCCATCAGAAGCGCCTCCGGCTAAAATACTTCCCAGGGCTATCCCTAAAGAAACAGCGACCAGTAAAATGCTGATATGGATCTGATCAACAACAAGGACATGCGCACCATAGATCAAAATATTCATCTGAAAAACTGCGCCGAGAAAATTAAAAAAGGCAAGCGCCGCCATGGTCAAGAACAACCCCTGGTCTTTACGGATCCCGCGAAAGGCTCTCCATGTTCCCGAGAAAAATCCTTGATGCGCGGCGGGCGCGGGGCGGTCGGAATGAATAAAGAAGCTGGCACCAAAACTAATGAACGCCAAAATCCCCATCAAAAGCCCGATCTGATACAAATGCGCATTAACGATCTTGAATAATACACCGCCCGTCGCTGTTCCTAAGATGATCCCCACAAAAGACCAGAGCTGGATATACCCATTCCCTTTTGAAAGCTCATCTTCTTTTAACATCTCCGGCAGGATGCCCAGCTTCGAGGGACTAAAAAGCGCGCTGTCGACCATGAATAAAAACAATGTCCCGCATAAGAACCACAGATCCCCGCTCCACAATGCCCACGCGGCTAATGCCGCAAACACGACCTTTACCGCCCCCATGGCAATGATCACATGACGTTTATAGAACCGGTCCGCAAGATACCCGGCAAAAGGAGAGCACAGAACATAAGGTAGGACGTAAAGAACCCCGATAATGCTAACCGCACGCGTTGCAGTCTCGGAAGAAAGCAGGATCTGAATAGCATAAAGCGAAACAACGACCTTAAGCAGGCTATCCGTCACTGCGCCCATGAACTGTGCGGTCAATAAAGCCTTGAACGAGGCTGATCGGCAGGTTTTATCCATAATTTTTTCCGAGGATATTATTGTCACATTTTTAAATGCAGAACGTTTTTATATTCTACTTCTTCTCGCATTTATCACAATAACTCTTTACCGCCGCATCAATGCGCTCATTGACCCGCTCTTTGACAATGCGTTCAAAATTATTCTTGTAGAACATCAGCTCTTTATGGACCATTTTTCTGCCAACATCATGGTTTTCATATTACCTTTCGCTCCTGCGCCACGGTCTCCAATCCGCTCGCCGGAAAATAAAGAATGAACGTTGTTCCCTCTCCCTCACGGCTGCGAACTTCGATACGCCCGCCATGTTTTTTCACAATATCATAACTGATACTAAGACCAAGCCCCGTGCCCTTGCCCGGCTCTTTGGTCGTAAAGAACGGGTCAAATATCTTTGTTTGAATATCTTCTGGAATACCACACCCTGTATCTGATATTTCAACCGCTACCTCATTCTTCTCTACGAAAGTCCTGATCGTTATCTTTCCATGTTCATCTATCGCTTGCGCCGCATTGACCAGTAAATTCACAAACACCTGCCCCAATTGCTGAGGATTCCCTAAAATAAGAGGAACTTCTCCATATTCCTTAACGAGCACCGCACGATACTTGATCTCATTCCATACAATATTAAGAACCCCTTCAATGACATCCTGAATATTCACACTTACCTTTTCGCCGGTATCCGCCCGGGAGAAACTTTTTAATCCCTGCACGATCTTTTTAATACGCTCCACACCTTCCTGGGTCTCAGAAAGCAGGTTTTGAACATCCTTTTCAATATAATCCATTTCCAACCTGCGTTTCGCTGATGAAAGCAGGTCTTTGATCTCCACCGCCTTCTTCAGATCACCCTCGTCTACCGCGGTTGACATGGCTTTCAAAAAACCCGTCATCTCCACAAAAGCCGTAGCATACTCCCCAAGCACTGATAAATTTCCATGTATAAACCCCAACGGATTATTGATCTCATGCGCAACACCCGCCGCCAAAAAACCGATCGCCGCCAGCTTCTCCTGTTGCACCAAATGCCCCTGAGCCTGCTCCAGCTGAAGATTGAACATCTTCACTTCTTCAAGCGCTGAAATAAGATGTATTTCATTAGCACGCAGATCTTCTTCCATCCGTTTACGGTCCGTAATATCAAGCATGTTCCCCACGAGCCCGCGCACGGAGCCATCATGATTTCTTAAAACCGCTTTATAAAAAATAATTTCATGATCTTTACCATCAGCAAATCTTACTTTTGTTTCATACATCTGCTTCCCGCCCTTTTGCATAAGACCTATGTCGGCTTGATGATATATCTCTGCCAAATGACGCGGTGCGATATCAAATGCTGTGGCCCCAATGACCTTCTCTAACGGAAACCCTAATGACTCGGCAAAAGCCGTATTGCAATCTTCATAAACACCCTGGGCATTCTTGAAAAAAACAGGATTCGGAATAGCATTAATGAACTCATGCAAACGCTTTCGGCTTTGCCGCAATTCCTCTTCAGTCTTCTTTTGTTGATTGATATCTTCTTTGATCGATACAAAATGTGTCGCGCGTCCTTCAAGGTCAATGATCGGAGAAATATGCACAAACTCCCAGAAAAGATCTCCATTTTTCTTTCGATTACAGATCTCCCCTATCCAACGCCGGCCTGCAGATAACGTTTCCCAGATATCACGATAAAATTCCGATGTATGCTCTCCGGATTTGAAGATCCGGACATTCTGTCCGTATACTTCTTCCAGACCATACCCGCTTGTACTACTAAAATGCGGATTCGCATATTCGATCGTTCCAAAACGATCTGAAATAATGATCGAAACCGGGCTTTGTTCAACCGCCTGAGACAATTTGCGATAATTATTCTCGGCTAACTTCTGTTCTGTAATATCAAAAGAAACCCAGATCGCGGCCTGAACGCCGTCCTGACTCTGGATCGATCCAATATGATTATCTTTCCATTGCTCCAATTCGTTCTTGTGTCGATGTCGACTTTGATATACAACCGATCTTGTATTCTGAAACACATCTTGTAAAGCTGTCATAAATCGTTCGCTTTCGGCAATATCCAACGAATCGGCAACCAATTCTCCGATAGCAAAACCACCTCGAGGATCTTCTTTTGAACGATTTACATACAACACCCGCCCGTCTCGGTCGATCTTGGCGATCATTGCGGGCGCTTCATGCACCAAAGACTGCCACTGATTCTCACTTTCACGTAATAACTTTTCAGCTTTCTTGCGATCAGTAACATCACTAAAGATCACCACAGCACCAGAAACCTGATCTTTTTGATAAATAGGCGTGACAGAATATTCGACTAGAAAAGATGTTCCATCCTTGCGCCAGAAAACATCTTCACATTGCTGGTAAAAATCCCCTTTTTTCATTGCAGTACGGATCAAACAGTCTTCCTTAAGATATGCGCCACCATCTGCTTTTTTATAATGCCACATCGAATGACTCGAATGTCCCACCAACTCATCAACGCTGTACCCGAACATTCTTGCCGCGGCAGGATTAACAAATGTCTGATTACATTCCAAGTCCAACCCCAAAATACCTTCTCCGGCAGCATTTAAGATGCTGTCCACATAATCACGGGAAACCGTCACTTTCGACAGATCTTCGGCCATTTTCTTAACAGCAAGATCAAGCATCTCAATCTCATCACCAGATCGCCGACTTTTCAAAACCGTCGTATACGGCATTTCTCCCTTTGCGATCTTATGAATGCGGTCAATCAGCAAATTAACCGGCTCGATCAGTTTGCGCGAAAACAAAAAAGTAAGAAAGATCGTTAAAAATATAATACAAAGAGCGATGCCAAGAGAAATAACAAAGAAAGAATGCAAAACACCATCTCTTTTGTCAATAGCCGTGGTCTGACAAATAACCCAACCCCAAGGTTCATATATCTTGAAAACATACCACTTCTTGACACCTTTCCAGATAAATGAAAATTCTCCCGCCCCTTTCTCCCGAACCATCTTCATGATATTTTCAGGAAATATCTGCTGATCTTTCTTTATTTCATAATCAAATCCGGCATTCCACCTGGACTCGGCGGGATGCAAAATAACCTTACCATCTACCCCCACAATAAATGTATATGCGATCGTATCTTTTAACGTCCTATACTCCATCTGAATGCTGTCAATAACACGCCGCTGTGCAACAGCAACATCATCATAGACCCCCTCAAAAAACAAATCTTCCTGCTGATAGGCCTGCAACGCTACATGACCAACCTGTTCGGCAAAAAGATCATAATTGAGATCATAGATTTTCCTGCTAAAAAGGCCCAG
This sequence comes from Candidatus Omnitrophus sp., assembly GCA_020719005.1. GTDB lineage: Bacteria > Omnitrophota > Gorgyraeia > Zapsychrales > Fredricksoniimonadaceae > DYQZ01. The sequence continues at coordinate 1,527 of DYQZ01000026.1, read as the reverse complement.
GCTGATCCCTTCCAGAAGAATACTAAGGATCACAATGATCAAAACTGTCATTAATAAATATTTTGAACTCAGCCTCATGTGCACCTTTCTCATCCACGGTCCCATACCTGCGCCGAAAACTACTAATTCGACTTGGAACGTAACCCGATATCCCAATCATCAATGATTTTCTGATACGTACCATCTGCCTCGATCTTGACAAAACCCCGACTGAAAATATCCCTGTATTTACTGCCTTCAGGATGACTTTTGGAAAACGCCAGATAAATATCGATCGAGCTCGCTTTAAAAACAGGCACCATCCGGGGCACCCCGTTCTCCCACGGCATAAGATGTTCCGCGATCTTATCAAACAAGACAATGAAATCTAATCTTTTAGCCGAAAGCTTCCTGATCAGCGTCGCATCATTGTGTGAATATTTTTTCACCATAGCTGTATTCATATCTATTTCATTTCCGTATCCATAGCCCTGCGTCAAACCAACTGTTTTTCCATCAAAATCCTGCATACTATTGATCCGGCCTTTAAAGTCACTCGAAGCATAAAAGAAACCTGCCGCAGAAAAAAGGGCTTTATCATGCCATAAATAAATATTTTCTATTTCTCCCGTCCGAGGCGCATCAAAACAACCGACAGCATTTCCATCTTTCACCATTTCCATTCCACGATCATAATTCATCACATCAAATACAACATCCACCCCTTCGGCTTTAAATGCCGCCCTAACAATATCCACCGCAATTCCCCGAGAGCCTGTGTCAAATTTCGCACTATATGGATACCAATCATCTTCGGCAATGATCCTGACCGTTTCGGCATAACACACCGACATCATAAAAAAACTTCCCAATACAAACAACAAAAGTAACCTTAACGGATTATTCATTTCGCCCCCCCCTTTGAATACCCCAACCATTGCCAAAAGCTCTTCTCTATTGACCGGCTTATCCAACACGCCCTGCGCGCCCGCCGCCAATAATATTTTCTTTTGTTCCTCATTAACGTATCCCGAAAGGATAATAACGCGGATATGCTTAGTGTTCTAATTAGACTTGATCTCCCGCAACACCTCTTCCCCGCTCATCCCCGGCATTTTAAGATCCAGCAAGAGAATATCGGGTTTAAAGACCTCCACCTTGCGTCCTGCCTCAAAACCATCCCTGGCTTCTTCCACCTCAAATTCATTAGCCCGGAATATCCGTTTTAACATGCTGATCGCCAGCAGCTCATCATCTACAATAAGGATGCGCGGCAAACCATAACTGCCGAGCGCCTCAGGAACAGGCATGTTGTATCGCTTTAAGAAATCCAGGCAATCCTCAAGACTGATCCGGTTCACCCCGCTATCAGGCAGTTGATACGCCTTAAGCTTGCCAACCTCGATCCATTTCAAAACAGTCTTTAAATTGACCTGGCAGTGTTCCGCGACCTGTCTAGCTGAAAGGTATTTTTTCTGATTCATATTGCCCCTACGGCGGAATGCTAAAGTTAGTTGAAACTCTTTAAAAAAGAAGGGCAGGGTTCTC
>DYQZ01000025.1 GCA_020719005.1 Candidatus Omnitrophus sp. | reverse complement strand
GACTTGCTATGAAGAGGGGATGAAATGGTTGAAAACGAGCGAAAAGACGAAAGAACAGGCGATTCCGGAGGCAAAAGCCCGAAGAAGCTACGTGTGCTTTTGCGTACCTTCGGATGTCAAATGAACGAATACGACTCTGAGCTTGTGCGGTCGATCCTGGGCTCGGCGGGGTATGGGTTTGTTTCCGATGAGCTTGAAGCGGATGTTGTTCTTTTGAATACGTGTTCGGTGCGGGAGAATGCGCATCGGAAGGTGTATGGGAATATTCATGAGATCCGTCATCGCCGTAAAGGGCGGCCGGTCGTCATTGGCATCCTCGGATGTATGGCGACGGGGCTTCGTAAGGAATTGCTCGAGGATAAGAGTTTGGCGCTGGATCTGGTCGCTGGACCTGACAGTTATAAACGTCTTCCAGAGATGTTGGATGAAGTTTTGCAGCATCATTTAAGAGGCTTTGATGTCACGCTTTCCGAGTTTGAAACGTATGCCGATGTTTATCCGACGAGGAAAGACGGTGTCAATGCCTGGGTAGCTGTGATGCGTGGGTGCAATAATTTTTGTTCGTTCTGTATCGTTCCTTTTACACGCGGGCGGGAGCGCAGCCGTTCTGTTGCAAATATTATTGATGAGGTGAAGCGTTTGGTGGATGAGGGCTTTAAACAGGTGACGCTCCTCGGGCAGAACGTGAATTCTTATCATCATGACGGGCGGGGTTTTGCCTCGCTTTTAGAGGACGTCTCGTGCGTGAAGGGTATTGAGCGGGTACGTTTCACCTCGCCTCATCCAAAGGATTTTCCTGAAAGTTTGATCCAGGTGCTCGCCGATAATCCCAAGGTGTGTAAACAGGTTCACTTGCCTTTGCAGGCGGGGAATGATCGGGTGCTTGAGGTGATGAACCGTCATTATACGGGAAAAGAATTCGTCGAGCTGGTCGGGCGTTTGCGCAAGGCCTGCCCGACTTTGGCGCTTTCGACGGACGTGATCGTTGGTTTCCCGACCGAGACAGACGCTGAATTTGAAGATACCATGCGGGTCATGAAAGAGGTTTGTTTTGATAATGCGTTCATGTTCAAATATTCTGTGCGTCCTAATACGAAGGCCGCGCGTGAGATGAAAGACGACGTCCCCGAGGCCAAGAAGACCGAGCGTATCGTCAGGCTTAATATGATGCAGACGGATATATCCCTTCAGAAGAACAAGGCGTTGGTGGGGCAGGTCCAGCGTGTGATGATGGAGGAGACAGGAAAGATCAAGGGCGGGTCTGTTTTTGGCCGTAATGATGCCAATAAGGTCGTGACCCTGCCTTATGGGAACTTTGTGCCGGGCCAGATGGTCGATGTGCGCATTATCAGGGCTACGCCTCATCAGTTAAAAGGGGAATTGAATTCCCCTTTGAATTAAGATATAGTATCCACCATTATCCACACACAATATTAAAGAAATTTTAATGCCTAATAAGTCACTTATTACAGCCGAAGAGCTTTACACGCGCCTTAAGAATATCAAGGTCGGGGCGAGCGTGTGCCAATATTCCCTCAAGAAATGTGCAGAGCTTGTGCCTGTCATTAACGAGATCCAGCGCCTGAAGAAAGAAAAGGATGCGGTCATCCTCGTGCATTCCTATGTTTCGCCCGAGATCGTTTATGGGGTGGCGGATTTTGTAGGGGATTCCTATAAGTTAAGCAGGGACGCCATGGCGACCAAGGCTAAAACGCTTGTGTTCGTTGCGGTGCGTTTTATGGGCGAGACAGCCAAGATCCTTAATCCTGATAAAGAAGTGCTGGTGCCGGCAACAGATCCGGGTTGTACGCTCGCAGACTCGATCACGGCGGAGGATGTGCGCCGTCTGCGTACGGAATTCCCGGAGCATACCTTTGTGTGTTACGTCAATACCAGCGTCGATGTCAAAGCTGAGTGTGATGTGTGTGTGACTTCTGCTAATGTGTATCAGATCGTTGAACAGTTAAAGAGCAATAAGGTTTATTTTCTTCCTGATAAGTTCATGGGCGAGAACCTGATGAACGAGATGAAAAAGCGGAAGGTGGCCAAAGAGATCCTTTTCTGGAAGGGCACTTGCTACGTGCATGAAGAATATGATGCGGCGGCTATCTTCAAGGTTCGCAGTGAATATCCTGATGTGAAGATCGTCAGTCACCCCGAGTGTAATGCCGAGGTGGTGCGCAATTCTGATTTTGTCGGCGGAACAGAGCAGATGCTTGATTATATGAGAAAAGCCAAGGCGTCGCACTTTTTGATGCTGACTGAATGCGGGCTTTCAGCGCGACTGCAATCTGAATTTCCTGATAAAAATCTGGTCGGAAGCTGTACATTGTGTAAATATATGAAGTCGAATACGCTAGAGGGTATCCTTCAGACGTTAAAAGCGCCCACAAGCCTTCAGCGTGTTCATATCGAAGAGCCGGTGCGCCTTAGGGCATTAAAGTCGTTGGACGCGATGTTTGAATATACAAAACATATTCCTGTGAAGAAATCGGCGGTTTGTGAATGAGCACTTCATACGTTAAGACACAACACATCACTTTTTCAGAGGAGAAAGACGCGTTAACGCTTAAGTGCGGTTCGCGTCTTTTGCCTTTTACCGTCGCATATGAGACCTATGGCCAGTTGAATGCGGATAAGTCGAATGCAGTTCTGATCCTTCATGCTTTCACAGGGGATGCTCATGCAGCGGGGTTGCATGAGGGCGAGTCCAAACCCGGCTGGTGGGACGACATGATCGGCCCAGGCAAGGCGTTTGATACGAATAAATATTTCATGATCTCATCCAATGTGCTTGGAAGTTGCAAGGGCACGACCGGGCCTGGCTCGATCGATCCAAAGACAGGAAAGCCTTACGGGTTATCTTTTCCGGTCATCACGATCCATGACATGGTCGCTGTTCAGAAGCGTTTGCTGGATCACCTTGGTATCAAGAAATTGTTGAGCGTTGCTGGTGGGTCCATGGGCGGTATGCAGGCGGTTGCGTGGGCAGTGCTTTATCCTCAGATGTTGCATTCGGCGATCGTTATCGCGGCGTGCCATCGTCATACGGCCCAGCAGATCGCATTCCATGAGGTCGGGCGTCAGGCGATTGCGGCTGATCCTGATTGGCAGAATGGTGATTATTACGGCAAGTCCATTGCCAAGCGCGGGCTTGCTGTGGCGCGTATGGTCGGGCACATCACTTATATGAGCTGGACGTCCATGGAACAGAAGTTCGGTCGTAAGCTCGTCGGTAAAGAAGCGTTGGGGTATGATTTCTCCAAGGACTTTGAGGTCGAGGGTTATCTTCAATACCGCGGGCAGAGCTTTGTGGACCGATTCGATGCGAACAGTTATTTGTATCTGACCAAGGCCATGGATTATTTTGATATTACCGAAGGCACAAAGAAATTATCTGATGCTTTCGCTCAGGTGAAGGCCGATCTTCTGGTCATCAGTTTTACATCTGATTGGCTTTATCCCTCAGCACAGTCCAAGGAAATGGTGCGTGCGCTTAAAGCCAATGATGTTGAAGTGTCTTATGTCGAACTTAAGAGCGACTACGGGCATGATGCGTTCCTCGTTGAATGCACGGAACAGTCCAGGGTTGTTATGAATTATCTTTCCAAGGTCTTTGTTGAAAGGGTGGGATCATGATCCGTCTTGATTATGAGATCATTGCTAATTTGATCGCGCCGGATTCAAGGGTGCTTGACCTCGGTTGTGGTGACGGAGCTCTCTTGGCATTATTAAAACAAAAGAAGCACTGCCATGCGACTGGGATCGAGATCAATGACCAGGAAGTGATGAATGCTTTAGGCCGCGGGGTGTCGGTGGCGCAGGGGGATATTGATTCTGATCTTGATGTTTATAGCGACGGCCGTTTTGATTATGTGGTGTTGAATGAAAGTTTACAGCAGGTCCTGAATATTGAGAAAGTCCTTAAAGAAGCACTGCGTGTTGGAAAGAAAGTGATCGTGGGTATCCCGAATTTTTGTAATTTCGGCGGGAGGATGCAGATCTTTTTTCACGGCAGGGTCCCTGTTACCAAGAGCCTGCCTTATAAATGGTATAACACGCCGAATTTGCGCTTCCTCAGCATTAAGGATTTTGAGCAGTTTTGTTCGGATAAGAATATTTGTATTGAAAAAAGACGTTACATGGCGTTGGGGAAAGAAGTTTTTTTGCTTCCGAATCTCCTCGCGGACTCGGCGATCCTGGTGTTAAGTCAGAAACATTAAATAAGTGTCCGACGATAAATAACAAAGCCGCGTTACGATACGCGGCTTTTTAATAAGAATGAAAAGGGGACGCATGCAGAACAAGTCATTTGATTATCTTATTGTTGGTGCCGGTATCATCGGGCTTTCGATCGCGAGGCATCTGAGGCAGGAAAAACCTTCAGCACGCATTGGTGTGATCGAGAAGGAGAGTGATGTCGGTGCGCATTCATCGGGGCGTAACAGCGGCGTCCTGCATGCCGGGTTCTATTATACGGCTAGCAGTTTGAAAGCGCGCTTTACCGTCGAAGGAAGCCGTGCGATGAAAGAATATTGCGCGCTTAAGAATATCCCGGTCAATAAGAGCGGCAAACTTGTGGTCGCTATGGATGAAAAAGAACTAGAAATGCTCCATGAGCTTGAACGCCGCGGCATCCGCAATGGTTCGAATGTTCGTCTTGTCAGCGCGGACGAAGCCAAAGAATATGAGCCTGGTGTGTTCACCTGCAAGAAAGCATTGCTGTCGCCCGATACCTCAAGCCTTGACCCGACAACAGTTCTGTTAGCGCTTAAGCAGGACCTTCTGGACGTTGGGGTTGACCTTATTTTTAATGCTGTCTTCCTTGGGTCTAAAGATGGGGTTGTGAGAACAAGTCAGGGTGAGTTCACGGCGAAGAAGGTCATCAACTGTGCGGGGCTTTATGCTGATAAGGTAGCACAGCAGTATGGCATGGGTAAGAAGTATACGATGATCCCGTTCAAAGGATTGTATCTGAAGTATAAGAAGAACAAGACCGATATCAAGATGAATGTTTATCCAGTGCCGAATTTAAGGAATCCTTTCCTGGGCGTTCATTACACCAAAACCGTGGACGGCACGATCAAGACAGGCCCGACGGCGATACCGGCGTTTTGGCGTGAGAATTATACGTTCAGCAATCGTTTCAGGATAAGTGAGCTGGCTGAGATCGCGGCGTGGGAGGCAAGGCTTTTTACGACCAACGCTTTTGGTTTCCGTGACCTCGCCTTTGAAGAGATACATAAATATGACCGGAATTATTTTATCAACCTCGCTGTGAAGATGGTCCCGACGATCGATCCGAAGGGTTTTGGGGAGTTTACGCGTCCGGGCATTCGCGCACAGCTTTTGGATAAGACGACCTGTGAGCTGGTGCAGGACTTTGTCATTGAAGCGGATGCACATTCCGTCCATGTTCTCAATGCGATCTCGCCGGCATTTACCTGCGCCTTTCCCTTTGCCGCTTTTGTTTGCAAGGAGTATATTTTAAAAGAATAATTGATGCGATCCCTCGTCGCTTCGCTCCTCGGGATGACGGGGAGCGTCATCCCGAACGCAGTGAGGGATCGCCCCAATGATCTAGCATCATATATTTTTATCGAAATAAGTCATATATTAAAGTATTTATTGACGGATGGCTTTAAAATAGTAATATGAAGGTCTAATAAATGAAGGAGATCTGTATGAATTATTCTATTTCCGTTCAGCCCACCCCTAATCCTAATGCGCTTAAGTTCGTGTTGAATGTGCCTGTTAAGGCCCGTGAGAGCGCGGGTTTCCGGCGTGGTCTTACGACCGCCTTGCCTCTTGTCAATGCGTTATTGGCGCTTAACGGGGTGATCGAGGTTTTTTTGAGCGGGAATTTTATCACGATCACACAGGATGGCACCCTTGATTGGGATACATCTGAAGGGGTGATCAAAGAGGTCCTGTTGAAGCATATTGGAGCGCATAACGCTGATTTTGATGTGGCAGCTGTCGCGACGCCTGGCAAAGCCATGGACGGCGAATTGGGAAGGATCGATGAGATCTTAGACAGGACGATCCGTCCGGCCTTACAGCATGACGGTGGGGACCTTCAGGTGATCTCGCTTGAAGGCAAGACGCTGACGATCAGTTATCAGGGAGCGTGCGGTTGTTGCCCGCATGCGGCGATGGGGACGCTTTATGCGATACAGAATATCCTGCGGGATCAGTATGATCCCGAGGTTGTTGTTCAAATGGCTTAAGGAAAACATCCCATGTTCAAGATCCATAAAAAGATCAAATACGCGCTGACCGCGTTCAAGTATATCAAGTCCAAACCGCGCAAGCTTTTGTCGACGGCAAAAGAAATATGCGACAAGTTTGATATCCCTTTTGACCCGACTTCCCGTGTCCTTCAGATCATGGCCCAGCAGGGCATCCTCGAGGCTGAGCAGGGCGCTCGCGGCGGATACCGCATCATAGGGGATAATTCCAAACTGACACTGCTTGAATTGAACAATATGCTTATCGGCCCATTGGCAGTCACGGACTGTATGGCCGAGGGAACATGTGAGCGTCACGGCTCGTGTGTCCTGAAAGGGGCGATGAATAAGCTTAATAACAGGATGATCAAGGTCTTTCAAGACACCAAAGTTTGCGAGATGATATAGACCATGTCTGATTCGAAACAGTTCCCCAACGACAACAAGCTGACCGGCGACTACAAGTATGGTTTCTCGACCGACGTCGAGAGTGATACAGCGCCTATGGGGCTGAATGAGGATATTATCCGTTTTATTTCTGAGAAGAAGGGTGAGCCTTCATTCATGCTCGAGTGGCGGCTTAAGGCCTACCATCATTGGCTTACCATGAAAGAGCCGCATTGGCCGAATTTTTCGTATGACCCTATCGAGTATCAGGATATCCGTTATTATTCTGCGCCGAAGAAAAAGGGTGATGGCCCTAAAAGCATGGCCGAGGTGGACCATGAGGTTGTTAAGACGTTTGAAAAGTTAGGCATTCCTTTAGGTGAACAAAAACGCTTGGCAGGCGTTGCGGTGGATGCGGTCTTCGATAGCGTATCCGTCGGAACAACTCATCAGGCTGAGCTTGAGAAGATGGGGATCATTTTCTGCCCTATTTCTGAAGCGGTGCATAAATGCCCGGATCTTGTTAAGAAATATCTCGGGAGTGTGGTGCCGCAGACAGATAATTTCTTTGCCGCACTTAATGCGGCGGTCTTTACGGATGGATCTTTCTGTTATATCCCTGCTGGTGTCCGTTGTCCGATCGAGCTTTCGACCTATTTTCGTATCAATGCGAAAGACACCGGGCAATTCGAGCGGACGATCATCATTGCGGAAAAGGGTTCTTATGTTAGCTACCTTGAGGGCTGTACAGCACCCGTGCGCGACGAGAACCAGCTTCATGCGGCGGTCGTTGAGCTCATTGCTATGGAAGATGCAGAGATCAAATATTCAACCGTTCAGAACTGGTATGCCGGTGATAAAGAAGGCAAGGGCGGTATTTATAATTTCGTGACCAAGCGCGGTAAGTGTGTTGGGGCACGTGCCAAGATTTCCTGGACGCAGGTTGAGGCAGGAAGCGCCATCACCTGGAAATATCCAAGCTGTATTTTACAGGGCGATCATTCCGTCGGGGAATTCTATTCGGTGGCGCTTACTAATAATAAAATGCTGGCGGATACCGGCACGAAGATGATCCATATCGGTAAGAACACGCGTAGCACGATCATTTCAAAAGGGATATGCTCGGACTTTTCTCATAACAGTTATCGGGGGTTGGTGAGGATCGCACCGTCTGCTGAGAATGCACGTAATTTTTCCAAGTGCGACTCGATGCTTATCGGGAATAATTGTTCGGCGAATACATTCCCCTATATTGAGGTCAAGAATAATACAGCAACACTTGAACATGAAGCAACGACCTCGCGTATCAGCGCCGAGCAGATCTTTTATTTGCAGTCGAGGGGGCTTGATAAAGAGCAGGCGGTATCTTTGGTGATCAATGGTTTTTGTAAAGAGGTCTTTAAGACGCTGCCGCTGGAGTTCGCGGTCGAGGCGGTCAGGCTTCTGGAGATGAAACTTGAAGGCAGTGTGGGATAAGAGCAGTGAATCAAGGAGATGTGATGTTAAATATCAAAGATCTATACGCCAGTGTTGAAGGCAATCAGATACTCAAGGGCTTGAGTTTGTCGGTCAAGGCCGGCGAGGTCCATGCCATCATGGGGCCGAACGGGTCGGGGAAAAGCACGCTTTCCAAAGTCGTGGCAGGGCATCCCCAATATACTGTTGATCGGGGTAGTATTGATTATGAGATGAGTGGCGGGGTGAAAAGCCTTATCGGTATGGCACCGGAAACCAGGGCCCGTGAAGGTATCTTTCTGGCATTTCAATATCCGGTCGAGATCCCCGGCGTTCCGACATCAGGATTCCTGCGGGCGTCGTATAATGCGGTGTGCCGTCATCATGGGCTTGAGGAAATGGACCCGATGGATTTTGACGGGTTTGTCCGTGAAAAGATGAAGATCCTTGAGATGGACGATAAATACATTGATCGCGCGGTGAACGTTGATTTCTCGGGTGGCGAGAAGAAACGTAATGAGATCCTGCAGATGGCGGTCCTAAATCCGCGGTTGGCTCTTTTGGATGAAACTGATTCGGGTTTGGACGTTGATTCAATGAAGATCGTGGCACACGGGGTCAATACATTGCGCAATAAACGCAATGCCATGATCGTGATCACGCATTATCAGCGTTTGCTTAATTATATCAAGCCCGACGTAGTGCATGTGCTTTATCAGGGGCGTATCGTGAAGACCGCCGGCCCAGAGCTGGCACTTGAGGTTGAAGAACGCGGTTATGATTGGCTTATCAAATAGTAGATAGGTGAAGAATGGGTTCATTGTTCGGTGAAACAAAGTTATTTACATCTCTTAACGCGGCGCATAAAAGCCTCGTTGCCCTGGAGTCTTTGCCGTGGCCGTCGGTAAGGGATGATGCCTGGAAATATACAGACCTTTCCTCCTTGGGTGGCTCTGCTTTCTCGCCCGTATCAGAGCGTGATCTTAAGGCCAAAGATATACCTGAGGCGCTCAAGTCTTTTTTATCGCCGACAGGGATCAACATTGTTTTTTATAACGGTTCGTATGCCGGGAGCGTGTCTTCTTTGTCGATCGAGGGGATCGAGATCGGGTTGTTGAATAAGGCTGGTGCAGATAATTTGCCACTCGACGGATTTCTCTTTCAGACCATGAATGCAGTTTGTGCGCCTTTTGCGTATGTCATTAATATTCATCCCAAGAAGGTAGAAGACCGTATTTTGCATATTGTTCATTGGAATGATAAGAAACTTGACCACAAGTCGCTTTTCCCGCGCATTTTCATCCGTTCCGGTGCACGTTCGATCGTGAAAATTGTTGAGTCGTTCTTTTCAAAAGATGAACCAACGTCTTTTATTAACAGCATGACTGATATTCAGCTTGAAGATCGCGCTCTTGTGGAATTTGTTCAGGTGTTCCGTAATGGCAAGAAAAGCATGCATGTCGCCTCAACGCGTGTGACCCAGAAAAAGGAAAGTTCTTTCCGTTCGTTCCAGTTTCTCGACGGCGGTAATATTCTTCGCAATGATCTTAAGGTGCAGTTGAATGGAGAAGGGGCCTCTGCTTCGGTGAACGGGCTTCATCAGCTTAAAGGGAAGGATCATGCGGATAGTCATACTTTCATTGAACATGTGGCGCCGAATGCATCGAGCGATCAACTTTATAAAGCGATCCTTGATGATGCGTCGCACTCGGTTTTTCATGGACGAGTTTATGTGCATAAGGACGCTCAGCAGACGAATTCTTATCAGCTTAATAAAAATCTGTTGTTAAGCCGCGATGCTCGCGTGGACACAAAGCCTCAGCTGGAGATCTTTGCGGATGATGTGAAATGTTCTCACGGGGCTGCGATCGGCCAAATGGACGACGAGGAGCTTTTTTATTTGCAGACACGCGGTATTGCGAAGGATGAGGCCGTCAGGATGCTGGTGAAAGGTTTTATTGATGATGTGGTGAGCAGGGTCAAGGATGACACATTACGCAGTGAACTTGTGAAAATGGTGGGCTGATAGATGGCCTCATTTGATATAGACAAAGTTAGAAAAGATTTCCCAAATCTGCGCACGCACGGCCGGGATGACAAGCCGATCATTTATTTTGATAATGCAGCGACGACCTTCAAGCCATGTCAGGTTATAAGCTCGACCCATTCGCATTATTGTCACCGCACAGCAAATATCCACCGGGGTGTTCATTATCTGAGTGAACAGGCGACCGCAAGTTATGAAGCCAGCCGTGAAAAAGTGCGGCGGTTCCTGAATGCCAAAAGCATGTCCGAGATCATTTTCACCAAAGGCACCACCGAATCGATCAATCTGGTGGCGTCGAGTTTTGCCCGTAAAAGGCTAAAGCACGGCGATGAGATCTTGCTTTCCGAGATGGAGCATCATGCGAATATTGTGCCGTGGCAGATGGTGCGTGAGGAGACGGGGTGTGTGATCAAGGTCATTCCGATCAATGATAATGGCGAGATCATGCTCGAGGAATACCGCAAACTTCTTTCAGCGAAGACGAAGATCGTCTCCGTTGTTCATGTTTCCAATTCGCTTGGCACGATCAACCCGGTGCGTGAGATGATCAAGGATGCACACGCGGCGGGGGCGGTGTTCATGCTGGATGCGGCGCAGGGCATTGCCTGTGAGCCCATTGATGTTCAGGAATGGGATGTGGATTTTCTGGCATTCTCGGGGCATAAACTGTATGGCCCGACGGGGGTCGGGGTTCTTTATGGTAAGGAGCGTTTGCTTGAGAGCATGCCGCCTTATCAGGGCGGTGGGGATATGATCCTGAGCGTTACCTTTGAGAAGACCATTTATAATCGTCTGCCGCATAAGTTCGAGGCTGGCACGCCGAATGTGGCGGGGGTCATTGCACTCGGTGAGGCGATCGATTATGTGCGTGCGTTGGGGTGGGAGAATATGATGGCCTATAAGAATGAACTTCTTTCTTATGGCACACGACAGATCCAGACCGTGCCGGGGCTTAAGCTGATCGGCACATCACCTCATAAGACGACGATATTCTCTTTTGTGCTCGATGGCATTCATCCGCATGATGTGGGGACTTTGATGGACCGTGAAGGGGTCGCTATCCGCACGGGGCACCATTGCACTCAGCCTGTGATGAAACGTTTCGGGATCGCGGCGACATCCCGGGCATCGCTGGCATTTTATAACACAACAGGTGAATTCGACACTTTTGTGACCGCCTTAAAGAAGATCATCGAGGTGTTCAAGTGACCGTTCATAGCGACGAGCTTTATCAGCAGGTGATCCTGGAGCATAATAAGCATCCGCGTAATTTTAGAGTATTATCTTCCTGCACGCACGAGGCTGAAGGATATAATCCGCTTTGCGGGGATCATTTGAATGTGTATTTAAAGGTGACGCCCGAGGGCGTGATCGAAGAAGTTTCTTTTCAGGGGGATGGGTGCGCGATCTCCAAAGCGTCAGCGTCCATGATGAGCGTAGCGTTAAAAGGAAAGACCGTGGCTGAAGCGAAAGCCTTGTTCGATGAATTTAGAAAACTGATCATGAAAGAAGTAGATCCCGCTGAACCCTCAGCACAGTTGGGCAAGCTGTCTGTGTTCTCCGGTATCTGGAAGTATCCTTCCCGCGTGAAATGCGCGATCCTCGCCTGGCATACCATGAAAGGCGCTCTTGATGAGCGCAAAGTCGTCTCGACAGAATAAAATGGTTGTTTACCAGAAGCCCTTGGGATCAGAGGCTGGGGCGTTGTTGAAGGTGCCGAGCAGTCGCACTTCGCGTATCAATTCAAAACCAAATTTTTCTTTTACGGCAGAAGCCATCTTAAGGGTCAGGTCATAGACATCCTGGGCGCTGGCACCGTTGTCGCGTGTGACGATATTAGCATGTTCTGTGTAAGGGTGTGCTTTGCCCACAAACATTTTTTTGGCCCCGGCTTCATCCAGGAACCATCCAGCGGCTTGACGTTGTCCGGCGTTGGAGGAAGGCAGTACGTTCTTGAAGAAAGATCCGGCGCAGGGGTTTGTTTTCCAGTCACCATGTTTTTTTAGGCGCACAGAAAGTTTTTCTTCGCGTTCTTTCAGTAAAAGGGCTTTATCATCGTCGGATGGTTCGAGTTCGAATGTGGCGTAGAGCACGATATGCCCGTTATGTTTGATGTCTGAGTCGCGGTAGGAGAAATGAACTTCGTCTTTGGATATGTCTGAGATCTTTTCATCTGGGCCAAGGAGCGTTAAGCGTGTTAGGCGGTCGGTGACCTGCTGGCCATAAGCACCGGCATTGCCTGCGATAGCCCCGCCCACTGTCCCCGGGATACCGCTCATGGCGGTAAGTCCGTCGAGGTTCTCGTTCACGGCCCAGCTGATAAGATCATCAAATTGGGTGGCGGCATCAACCGTGACCATGTTGCCGTTTCGAGTGATGCGTGGGGCAGTGCTTGAATAACGAATGATCACCGTGTCTACTCCCGTATCAGAGGCAAGGATGTTGGAACCAAATCCCATAACGATAAAAGGGATCTTCATGGCATGAAGGGCGGTCGCTACCACGGTCATTTGCCTGGCAGATATACATTCGATCAGGGCTTTGCAGGGACCGCCGAGTTGGAATGTGGTGTAGTCCTTGAGGTTCGCCCCAGAGATAACGTTGATATCTAATTCTTTTTTAAAGAAAGACAGGTCCATATCAGATCTTTGGTAGAGGAAAGGTTGTATTTTTCTCAGGGTTGTCGAACGTATTGACAACTGCCGTCGGGAATGCTGAAAGAATATTTTTAACGACCTTATTAACGATATGCTCAGGAACAGAAGCGCCCGAACTGATGCCGATGCGGTCATTTTCTTTTAAAAGGGCAAGATCAAGCTCATCGGCGCTATCGATAATATAACTTGGTTTACCCGAATGAGCACCTTGTTCACGCAGGCGGTTTGAATTGGAACTGTTCTTGGATCCGCAAATGACGATGATGTCACAAATGCCGGCAAGTTCTTTAACCGCATCTTGCCTGTTCTGGGTAGCATAACAAATATCATCTTTCGACGGGCCGGTAAGCCGCGGGAAACGTGCGCGCAGTTTAAGGATAAGTTCCCGTGTGTCATCGACCGATAAGGTGGTCTGGGTGATAAAGCCAATTTTCTTGTGTGGTGGGATATCCAGTTTCTCAATGTCCTCTTTATTCTGGACGATATGAAGGAGTGATGGCGTCACACGTCCGGCGGTGCCGACCACCTCTTCATGGCCGCGGTGGCCGATGAGAACGACGTCTAGCCCCTGTTCCGACAAACGGATGGCTTCCAGATGGACTTTGGTCACAAGTGGACAAGTGGCGTCGATGGTCTTCAAGAGTTTTTGCGCGGCGCGTTCGATGATCCCCGGAGCGACCCCGTGCGCGCTGAAGATCACTCTCTCTCCGTCGGGTATGGCTTCGATATCATCAACGAAGATGACCCCGCGCGACTTGAAGTCTTTGACGACCCAGGTGTTGTGGACGATCTCATGAAAAACATAGAGGGGCGTTCCATATGACGAGAGGGCGCCTTCGACTGTTTCGATAGCGCGTGCTACACCGGCACAAAAGCCTTGAGTTCTTGCGAGGAAGATTTGCATTGCCGAGTCTATTTCCTTTAATTAGAATGTAATGATTATAGCATTGAGCGTCATCGAGTAAATTGAATACTACAAAAAGCACAACAGGTGAATAGATCATGTCAAAAATAGTCCGTCGAAAAACTCCGTCCGTCCAGATCGGGGGTGTGCTTCTGGGAAGTGCCCATCCGATCGTTGTTCAGTCCATGACCGATACGCCGACCGCAGATCAATCTGCGACCCTCGAGCAGACGCTTGAGCTCATCGAAGCGGGGTCACAGATGGTGCGCTGGACGATCAATGATGATGCCGCGGCGGAGAGTGCGATCAGCATGATCAAACACCTGCGTGCCCATAACGTTAAGACGCCGATCATCGGGGATTTCCATTTTAACGGGCATCTTTTATTGTCCAAGGATGAAGAGCTTGCGGCGCTTTTGGATAAGTACCGCATTAATCCCGGCAATACCGGACGGGGTCTTCGTAAGGATGAGAATTTTGCGACGATCATCCGCATGGCGATTAAATATAAGAAGGCTGTTCGTATCGGCGTGAATTGGGGGTCACTTGATAAGGATATCTTATCTGCGGTCATGGATGATAATTCAAAATTGCCTGTTCCCAAAAGCATTAAGGAAGTGATGTATCAGGCCATGGTCGAAAGTGCGCTTGAAAGTTGTCACTACGCCCTTGAGCTTGGCCTTTCGGATGAGAAGTTGGTGTTGAGTGCCAAACTTTCGGTGGTTCAGGATACGATCGAGGTTTATGAACGCTTAGCTCGTGCGTGCGGGTATGTACTTCATTTGGGGCTTACCGAGGCTGGCGGCGGCATCAAAGGCGTTGCGTCGAGCGCGGCCGCATTATCAGTGCTCTTACAGCAGGGGATCGGCGACACCATGCGGGTGTCACTTACGCCTGAGCCTGGTGTTTCACGCACACGCGAGGTCGAGGTGTGTCAGGAGATCCTTCAGTCGATGGGGTTTCGTTATTTTATCCCGAGTGTCGTGAGTTGCCCTGGTTGTGGTCGGACCAAGAGTGTTTATTTTCAAAATCTGGCCAAAGAGATCCGTGAATACATTTCATTTCGGATGAAGGATTGGCGTGAAAGATATCCCGGGGTTGAAGTGTTGAAGATCGCGGTCATGGGCTGTGTAGTAAATGGCCCGGGTGAGAGCATGCACGCGGATATCGGGATCAGTCTTCCCGGTTCGTCGGAAGACCCGTCTGCTCCTGTTTTTATCGATGGAAAGAAATGCGCGGTTCTTAAAGGGGACGCGATCAAGGATGATTTTATCCGTATGCTTGAGGATTATGTTAAAGAGCGTTTTTCGAAGGTATCTAAGCCATGACCCGTTATAAGAAAATGCCCACAGGCCCCTGGGGTATGCTTACCATGGCCCTGGCTCTCGCCGCCATGTTGGTTGGTATATTCTTTAAACCATCCCAGCCTGTTGAACAGAAATATATGAGCGTGCGTGTCGCTCAAGTATATGACGGAGACACGATCCGTCTGGATTCAGGAGAGAAGGTGCGTTTCATCGGCATTGATACACCTGAACTGCACGATAATCCAAAGATGCGCCGTGATATTGAACGTTCAAGCCAGGATATGGCGACCATCAAGCGTTTAGGGGAACGGGCCTGGCGTTTTTCATCCGGTTTACTTGATGGTCAGGAAATAAAACTCGAGTTTGATGTTGTCCAGCGCGATAAATACGGCAGGCTGCTTGCGTATGTTTATTTGACCGACGGACGTTTTGTGAACGAAGAGATCATCAAGAACGGCTACGCTTATCCCATGACCATCCCGCCGAATGTCCGTTATGCCGATAAATTCCTCGCCTTGTTCGAGGCCGCGGTCGACCAGAAGTTGGGATTATGGGCCGACACCAAGCCCGACGCCATGCCCAAAATAAAGCCCCGCAAAAAGCGAAGATATTGAAGCGTTCAAGTATCTAAAACAGCGATAATGGTAGGGAGTGCCTATGATGAAATCAGCCACACACTATTTATGGATCAATACCCGGAACAGATATGAGATCATGAATATCACGCCTCAGGTCGAAGAGGAGCTTGAGAAAAGTGGTATCAAGGAAGGGCTTTGCCTGGTGAATGCAATGCATATTACCAGCTCCGTATTTATTAACGACAATGAGTCGGGATTACACAAAGATTTTCTTGTCTGGCTGGAGAAGCTGGCGCCATTCGGAAAAGAGAAATATCAGCATAATTTGACAGGCGAAGATAATGCCGATGCACATCTGAAACGCACCATCATGGGGCGGGAAGTTGTTGTGGCCATTACCAAAGGCAAACTGGATTTCGGGCCATGGGAGCAAATATTCTACGGCGAGTTCGACGGTCAGCGCAGGAAACGGGTGCTGATAAAGATCATTGGGGAATAGTTACAGCGTTAGCGTCCGTGCGATCTTGCGTTTCTCGATCTGGACGTATTCTTTATATCCCGCAGCAAGCGCTAATTCACGCGCGAGATCAAAATCACGGCCTACATCCGTTGGTTGATGCGCGTCAGACCCGAAGGTGACCGGGACGCCTTTGGCGCAGTAGATCTTAAGGTCATTCAATGAAGGATACATCTCATGGACGGGTTTTCGCAGGCCTGAGGTGTTGATCTCGATCACGACGCCGGTTTTCTTAAAGATCTTGGCGTTCTCTTCGATCTCAGCGGTCATGTCGTCCGTTGATTTGAAATCGAATTTTTTGACCAGGTCCACGTGGGCGAGAATATCGAACATCCGCGACAAAGCGCTCTTCCGCAGGAGTTTGTAGTATTCGTGATACACCTTATTCACGTCGCGTTTGTTCCATTCCTTCATTTGTATCGGGTCATCAAAGCCCCATTCAGCAATGAAATGCACTGAACCGATCACATAGTCATAAGGATACTTCGCAAGTAGTTCTTTGGTGCGTTCTTCATACCCGGGCACGAAGTCCGCTTCGATCCCGACCAGGACTTCGAGCTGATCCTCGACCTCCGTGCGTACGCTTTCGATCATGTGGTGATAAACAGGGAGTTGGGAGTGATCCATGCTGATCCCTGAGTCTTTGTGGGTGAGCAAAGGTGCATGGTCTGAGAAACCGATCCGTTTCAGCCCTATGTTAATGGCGTGTTTGGCATAAGCCATGGGTTCACCGTCGGCATGGCCGCACAGTGGGGTGTGCATATGATAGTCAGAGATGATCGGCATAAATAAGATTTCCTTTTTTGATAGTGTGGATTATAACACGCAGATCTTGCAGGCCTCAAGATATCGTATAATTTTTTAGAATGTTGAGGACGGTAGGCTAATTCTTTACTAATGAAGACGGGTGTGATAATATCGAACAATATTTTTAAGGGAAAAACCTTCGGAAAGACGATCATGAAAGACAAAGAAAAAATATATCGGGATCTGTTGGGTTCTATCGGTGAAGACCTTAAACGTGACGGCCTTAAAGATACCCCTAAACGCGCGGCGCGTTCGTTTGAATATTTGACGGCAGGGTATGTCCAGGACGTGAAAAAGGTCATTAATAATGCGATCTTTGACTCAGATAACGATGAGATGATCATTGTTAAGGATATTGAGATGTATTCACTGTGTGAACATCACCTGCTGCCGTTCTTCGGGAAATGTCATGTCGGATATATTCCGCGCGGCAAAGTGCTGGGGCTTTCCAAGATCGCGCGGCTCGTCGATGTTTTTGCCCGCAGGCTTCAGATCCAGGAGAATTTGACCAAACAGATCGCGGACACCATCATGGAATATACTAATGCCCGGGGGGTCGGGGTGGTTGTTGAGGCCCGGCATTTGTGTATGATGATGCGCGGGGTGGAGAAACAGAATTCGCTCATGAAGACCTCGTGTATGCTCGGTACGTTCCGATCGAACAGTTCGACCCGCAGTGAGTTTCTGAGCCTTATCCGATGAAGATCTCTTCTTTAGCGACAGTACAGATCAAGGACCTTCTTCTTAAGGTCATCATCGGCACGCAGCCTCATGAGCGTGAGACACGACAGGATATTCTCGTTAATATTGAATTTGTGTATGATGCGTATTTAGCAGCGTCGACCGATACGCTGAGCCACGCGGTTGATTACGGCACGCTTTATGACAAGATCATCTCAAAGACCGGCTCCAGCCGTTTCTTTTTGTTAGAAAAACTCGGGGCATTCATTCTTGAGCTTGTGATGGAGGATGAAAAGATCCTTTCCGCAACGGTCACGGTGGAAAAGGCCGGTGTTCTTAAACAGGCCAGGGCGGTGGCGGTGCGTTTATCCGCAGATAAAAAGCAGTTAAAAACCACCGCTGATCTTAAGACGACAAGGTGTTATTGATATGGGATTTTTGATCCCTCTTTTTATTCTTGGATTTCCAGTGGCCGAGGCGATGGTCATCTCCAGGGTCGCAGGTGAGATCGGCGGATGGAATACATTTCTTCTTCTGATATTTTCAGGGATGTTCGGTGCTTATCTGGCCAAGATCCAGGGGCATATCGTTCTTGAGCGTATTCAGATGTGCATCAGGGAAGGCCGTGTGCCAAGCCATGAAATGATGGATGGGCTTTTGGTCTTTTTGGCGGGCGTGCTTTTTGTTTTTCCGGGGTTTATCAGTGATGTATTCGGGCTGCTTTTATTATTTCCGTTGACCCGCTGGCTTATCAGGAGTTTGTTCCTGACAGGGGTAAAGGGAGATCAACAGCGCCGGTCTCAGCGGCAGTCCCTCAGGCCTGAGCAGTCTGCGGTCTCTTCCAGTTTTCCCAGAGGCAACGTCGAGGACGCTGAAATAGTAGAGTAGCTCTTTTTAGTCAGTAACATTCTTGACGCTCATCGGTGTTAAGCGTATATTCCAAAGAATGCTCATGTTGAGGTGTGATGAAGGTCATTGAACATACAGGTATTGTTCGTGCTGTTTCAAATGGGACCCTTCAGGTTGAAGTGATCAGGGCCTCTGCTTGTGGCGCGTGCCATGCTAAAGGGGTATGTTCACCAGAAGAGGCATTGCAGGTCATTACTCTTAAGTCAGATGATCCGCGCCTTGTGGTCGGTTCAGAGGTGACGGTCATGATCGAGGAGAAGACCGGAGAACTTGCGGTCATTCTCGCGTATTTTCTGCCGCTTGTTATTTTTGTTGCGATGTTCTTTGTGTTCCTGTTCGCGACAAAAAGTGAGGGGTTAGCTGGATTGCTTGCGTTGTTCTCGCTTGCACCGTATTTTTCGTCACTGTGGGTCTTTCGTGAACGGATGAACAATTCTTTTAAGGTGTCTATAAAGCCATGAATGATATGACCCTTCTTTATACTGTTGGTATCGCCGCTGTTGTTGCGGTCTTGTCCGCGATCATTCTTTATGTGATCGCTCAAAAATTCCATATTGAAGAAGATCCGAAGATCGACGAGGTAGCGGGAGCGCTTCCGGGTGTTAATTGCGGCGGTTGCGGCTATCCGGGATGTCGTAATTTTGCCGAGGCCTGCGTGCGTGCGGAAAGAATAGACAAGCTTTTTTGTCCCGTCGGCGGGGATAAGACGATGGCTGAGGTGGCGCGGTTGGTCGGAAAAGAAGTCAAGGCTCATGTCCCTATGGTGGCCGTGGTGCGCTGTTCCGGCGGGTTTTTACAGCGTGAACGCAAAAGTGTTTATGACGGTCCAAAGTCCTGTGCGATCGCTCACGGGCTTTTTCGTGGCGAGACAGGCTGTCAGTATGGCTGTTTATGGTATAGCGATTGTGTGAAGGCATGTAAGTTTGGCGCCATGGGAACAGATACGAAGACGGGCCTGCCTTTTGTTATTGAGGATAAATGCGTGGCGTGCGGCGCGTGCGTGAAAGCGTGCCCCCGTGACTTGATCGAATTGCGTTTGAAAGGCCCCAAGGGCCAACGCGTTTTTATTTCATGCCGCAATAAAGATAAAGGCAATGTGGCGATGAAACATTGCAAGGTCGCTTGTATTGGATGTGCCAAGTGTGTTAAAGAGTGTCCTTTTGGTGCGATCCACATGATCGATCATTTGGCATATATTGACGACGAGAAGTGCAAACTTTGCCGTAAATGTGTGGTGGTGTGTCCCACACGAGCGATCCTTGAAATAAATTTTCCGCCGCGCGCAGGTGATGATGCGGCTAAGAAGGACAGTGTGTAATTTATGGGTGTTGCCTCAAAGATAGATCTCAGGACATTCCCTCAAGGCGGGATCCATCCGCAGGACCAGAAGATAACAGCGTCGGTCGCTGTTGTTCCGTTGGCCCTTCCTGCCCAGGCTGTTTTTCTGTTAAGTCAGCATATTGGTGTTCCGGCGAAGGCCGTGGTGGCGCCTGGCGATAAGGTTAAAGTTGGGCAGTTGATCGCCGAGGCAGGCGGGTTCGTGTCTGCCAATATCCATTCAAGTGTTTCAGGTACTGTGAAGAAGATAGAT
>DYQZ01000078.1 GCA_020719005.1 Candidatus Omnitrophus sp. | reverse complement strand
ACATCAAGAAAAATTAGGGACACGATGAATTTCTTTATTGTTAGTAGAAAATTCATCGTGTCCCTAATTTTTCCTAATTTTTCTGTCCCACCAGGATCTGATTCTTTTTACCATGCCCTTTGATCCGTTTAACCTCAAACCCCGCCGCTTGAAGACCGCGACGCACAGCCCCGGCCACTGTAAAGGTGGAAAATGTTGTTCCCAAGCGACTCAACAAAGCAACCCCGTCAAAAACACCCTGCGTCCACATTTCAGGATTCTTGGCAGGCCCAAAACCATCCAGAAAAACAGCATCAGCACCATCCAGGACCAACTGCCGATCTTTCATGACCCCAAGTGCCGCGAGAACATCATCAAAAACAATGGTCAGCCTCACCCTGCCCTCTTTAAAAGACATCTTCTTTATTCCGCCGGGGACCGCCGTGTATTGCGCGGTCAGCTCTTGTTTATAAGAGGACAAAAGCGGCCATAAGGCAAGTGCACGGCTGATCTCCTCTATTGTCATTGGATAAAGTTCAAGCGACACAAAATCCAGCGTCCATGTCCCGGGTGCGTACGCCTCCCACATCTGCCACGCACAGCAAAAATCTAATCCCGTGCCAAAACCCGTTTCCAGGATCGTGAATGTTCCCGCACTCAATGGGTCCAACGCCAGAAAACGCTCACGCAACCCGTTCCCTTCACAATTCACATAAACAGCCTCTTCATATCCGTTGTCCCGGCAGAAGTATTTGTCGTCGAACTTGCTCGAACGCGGCAAGCCTTCATCATCCCACACCACCCGGTCTTGTTGCGTGTCTTTTATCGTCATAAAAAACACTTTAACATTCCCAAAAATAAATAAAACCAATTTCTTCATGAATACCTGCTATTCCAAAGGTTCTGGAAATTCTTATATTGACAACAACGCACCCTACGGCATAAAATGCCCCGACCCGTGCAATGACGTACGGAATATTTCCCCACTCCAACGAAGGAGAACGCATGAACAGGCCTGATCGAACAAATGATGCTATTGGTTCAGTGAACAGAGGCAATCCCTGCGAATCAGGGTTATGCACGCTTTGCCGCGCCGACTGCGCCGGTAAATGCGAAACATGGCTCTCAAGCACACGCGGACGCAAAATGCTCTACCCGCGCGACTTCGGCACCATTACCGCCGGAAGCGCCAACACCTGCCACGTCGGTGTTTCGTATAATTCATTACGTATCCAGGGCTACAATTACGGCGCCCACGGACTTCCAAAAGGGATCTCCAGCGCCGCTGATGACTGCATCTTCCCCAACGTCAACATCGAAACCCAGTTCGGACAAACGGTCAAAACAAAGTGCCGCCTACCTATCATGACCGGTGCCTTAGGTTCGACCTTCATTGCCGCGAAATACTGGGAGTCCTTCGCCATCGGGGCGGCTCTAGTGGGTTTCCCCATCGTTATTGGTGAGAACGTCGTCGGTATCGACAAGAACGCGGTCATTGAGAACGGCAAGATCAAAAAAGCCCCCGAACTCGACCGCCGCATTGACACCTACCTGAAATATTACGACGGTTACGGCGCCATCATTGTTCAACTGAACGTCGAAGACACCCGAAACGGGGTCGCTGAATACGTCATTGAGAAATACGGCGATAAAGTCGTGATCGAACTTAAATGGGGTCAAGGCGCCAAGGATATCGGCGGTGAGATCCAGGTCAATGACCTTGATTACGCTATCTTCCTCAAAAAACGCGGTTATGTGGTCGATCCTGACCCAACCGTTCCTGAAGTCCAGGCCGCTTTCCGGGCTGGTGCCATCAAGACCATCGCCCGTCACAGCCGCCTTGGCTATACGAACCTTAAATCTTCCAATGAAGTTGAAAAGAACTTCATGGGGGCTGTCAAACATCTTCGAAAGATCGGCTACAAGCGCATTTCACTCAAGACGGGATCCTATGGGATGGAAGCGCTCGCCATGTCGATCAAATACGCAAGTGAAGCCAAGCTTGATCTTCTGACCATCGACGGATCAGGCGGCGGCACAGGCATGAGCCCGTGGAATATGATGGAAGCATGGGGCGTCCCATCGATCCTTCTTCATTCCAAAGCCCATGAATATGCCACGATCCTCTCACGCAAAAAAGGTGTGAAGGGCGTTGATATGGCTTTTGCCGGAGGCCTGGCGCGTGAAGATCATATGTTCAAAGCACTCGCCTTAGGTGCCCCATTCACCAAGATGATCTGCATGGGCCGCTCGGTGATGATCCCTGGCTTCCTCGGATCCAATGTTGAAGGCGTTCTTAATCCAAATCGTAAAGCAGCGGTCTGCGGTCAATGGGATAAACTTCCCAACAGCATCACCGAGACCGGCGCTGGTAAAGCCGAGGAGATCTTTGCAGGCTACTATGATGTAGAAAAGAAAGTCGGAAAAGCCGAGATGAAGAACATCCCCTACGGCGCCATCGCGGTCTGGACATTGGCCGACAAACTCGCCGCAGGACTTCAGCAGTTCATGGCAGGTGCCAGAAAGTTCTCACTTCCTGCGATCACGCGCGATGATATCTACGCCGGCAACCGCGAAACGGAAGCCGAAACAGGTATCCCTTTTATCACGGATGTCGCAGACAAGACAGCGAAGAAGATCCTCGCGTCATAAGAACGCATTACGTCCAAAAGAAAAGCCCCGGAAAATTTCCGGGGCTTTTCTTTTACTACATCCTTATCGACCGGAAGCTTACTGAAAGCTTCGCATAGCCGAAAGGATCATTAGAATTTCCAATTAACGATCGGCAGGAATTCGAACGGATCTTTATTGCCGTTATAGTTACCTAACCCGATCTGAAGACCATCAAGATTCTTGGTCATATTAACAAAACCAAGCTGGAACCCATGCATTTCAGCCGCATAGTTCACAAGCCCCCACTGGAATCCCTTTACCGAACCCTCGGCATAATTCACACCACCTAAAGCAAAGCCAGTGAATTCTCCTTTAGAGATATTGACTAAACCATTTTGAAAACCAACAAAACGACCACCCGTATAGTTCACAAGACCGGACTGCCAACCATAAAATAACCCCTCGGTCCAGTTCGCAAGACCCCATTCAACACCCTTCGCGTCCCCTGTTGTGCGGTTCACACCGAACCAGCTATAACTGAACCCCGTCATATCCTTATTGACCTGATAAAAGATATTCAGACGCACACCCGAGATCGACTCTTCTGCCGGAACAAGCTGAATAGGATTGAATAACGACAACTGAAGGAACTTATTTTCTGCCGCCTGTGACACCCCTGTTATGGCCACCAAAAACATAAAACCTAAAACAAAAACTTTCTTGAACATACGCTCTCCTTTGTTGATCGGTTATCCTTTGATCGATATTTATCTTACCGGATACATCTGCATTATCATCCCAACCAATAGTCCTTGTCAATGCTTAAAACCGAACAAGAACACAATATGGCAAATATAAAGAAGCGATCCCTCTTAAATAGAACGTCCTTCCATTTCAAGCCTTTCGATCTCACCCAGAAGCTGTTCTTTAATGATCCCATTGTGTTCATTAAGAAAAGAGGGTCTTCCGACTTTCTAGTGGGTAAATATCAGCGATTACCCGACGCTATACGCTCTTTGAAAACTTGACACGTTTATTTGAAGCCGTTAAGGTTATGGTCTATGGATAAAAAGACCACCCTTAAAGACCTGTGTAGCTTCCCGGGATTCCGGGCTTCAGCACGAACTACGGCCCACCCTGACCACCCGGGAGCCTTGGTTGTGCGGCTCCAGAGGTGTCAAAAAAAACGATTTGTTCCTGTGGCAAGGTGCACCGTCACTGGTACGACACTCGCGAGAAGGTCATCCGCGACTTGGATTCCTTCGGGACGGCCGTTTATCTGGCGTTCCAGATTCGTCGCGTTAACTGCGAACGGTGCCAGACCGTGAAGACCGAAAAAGTTACTTGGCTGGCGTTGTCAAACCGTGCGACCAAGCGCTTCGAAGAGGCGGTCGGTCGCATGGCCCGGCAAATGTCGTTAACTGAGGTCGCACGGCATCATCGCATCAGCTGGGACCAAGCCTGGCGCATGGAACTTGAATACATGCGGGAACTGATCAAGAAGCGACCTCCTGCGTTCAAGATCCGTGTCATCGGCGTGGATGAGATCTCGGTCCGTAAAGGCCATACCTATCGCGTGGTCGTGGCCGATCTGGACGAACAGCGTCCGATCTGGATTGGCGGAACAGGCCGCACGAAAGAAGATATGGACTTGTTCTTCGCCGAGATCGGCGTTGAACGGTCAAAAACGATAGACCTCGCGGTCATGGACATGTGGAAAGCCTTTCGGAATTCTACAGGCGAACATGCGCCGCAGGCACGAATCGTCTTCGACAAGTTCCATGTACTCCGGCATCTGTCGATGGCATTGGACGATGTTCGACGCCAAGAATACAAACGTGTCAGTGAGAAAGAGCGTACTTACATAAAGGGCCAGCGGTATACGCTGTTGTCGCATCAGGCCAACCTCGATACGGAAGGCCGTCGATCTTTAAAACTGCTTTTAAAGGCCAACAAGCGCCTACATAAAGCCTATTTGCTCAAGGAATCTTTCGGGCAGCTTTGGGATTACTCGTATCCCGCCGCCGCTCGAACATTCTTCGAAAACTGGAAGGCTCAACTTCGCTGGCAAAAGCTCGGGCCTTATGAAGAATTCGCCGCCATGATCGACCGGCATTGGGATGGTATCGTTAGTTATTGCCATCCGGACAACAAAGTATCCCTCGGGTTCATGGAGGGCTTAAACAACAAGATTCGCGTGATCCAACGCAGGGCTTACGGCATTAGAAACGATGAATACCTTCGCCTGAAAGTCCTGACGTCTTTTATAGACGACGCTTAAATGTGGGCTAAATTACCCACTCGAAACTCGGAAGACCCTTATAGGTTCCTGTAAGTTTTACATGGGTAAATAGTGTTTATTGAGCCGGGCAAAGTCC
>DYQZ01000024.1 GCA_020719005.1 Candidatus Omnitrophus sp. | reverse complement strand
CGAAGATAGGTGTCGCGATCTGGGCGGGGGTAAGGCCGCGGATCGAGGCGATTCTTAAAAAGGCTGAGAATGCCTTTGAGCTTAAGGACGGCATTGAGGTAAAGCTTTCTGGCAAAGTTGATTTTTATCCGCCTTATGGCACACTGCGTTTTATCGTGGATAATATTGATCCTGTCTTTACCCTCGGGAAAATGGCCCAGGACCGTCAGAAACTGATCGTGGAACTCGAGAAGAAAGGCGTTCTGGCAAAGAATAAAGCCGTGCCTCTTTCGGATGTGCCGCTGAACATAGGGCTGGTGACGTCGTTTGATTCTGCGGCTTATAATGATTTTTTGCATGAATTGAAAAAGAGTGGTTATTCTTTTCGCGTTCATTTATTCCGGGCGCTGATGCAGGGCAAGAGTTGCGAGAGTTCTGTCTCGGCGGGGATAAAGGCATTGAACGCGGTGGGAGGGCTTGATGCTATTGTCATCACGCGAGGTGGCGGATCTTTGTCAGACTTGGCGGCGTTTGATGCCAAGGAGATGGCCTTAGCGATCGCGGCTTCGCGTTATCCGGTCCTGACCGGCATAGGCCATGAGATCAATATGACCGTAGCCGACCTGGCGGCCCATACATTTGCCAAGACACCGACGGCGATCGCGGCATTTCTGTGCGAAAGAGTAAAGGTGTTTGAAGACGCGCTTGAAACACGGCGGGTAGCGTTGTTGGACCTGGCGGGCGCCGTGATCGCTGAGGCCCGCGGCAGGCTCAGGAATGACGCCTTAAGGCTTCAGGCATCGACGGGGATGATGTTCAACGCCTCGCGTGAGGCGACCGGCATCATTGCAGAGCGCCTGAAACGTTCGGCGCTGGAGCGAGCCTCTGAAGGCCGTGCGGTATTGGGGCGAAGTTCGGATAGGCTTAAACAGACAATTCATTTGCGCTTTGAGAAGACGCGGTCTAAAATAGCCGCTTACGAAAAGATGGTAGAGTTCGCATCCCCTGTCAAGATCCTTAAAAGAGGGTTTTCTATTACGCGCTCATCGGACGGCAAGGTGGTCCGTTCGAAGGCGGGTGTCCGAAAAGGGGATGCGCTTATAACAGATATGGTCGACGGGAAGATCCATAGTATTGCAGAATGAAGGAGAGATATATGACAGACATAAAATATTCAAAAGCCATGCTCAAACTTGAGGAGATCATCAAAGATATTGAGAACGAAGAAGTTGATATCGATGACCTTTCCCAAAAAGTGAAGGAAGCGGTCAGCTTGGTCAGGACATGCAAGGACAAGATCTCCAAAGCCGAGGTCGAGGTCAAGGAAGTAGTGGCTGGGTTCGACGGGGAGGAAAAAGGATCATGATGTGGTTCTATATCGCGATAACAGTACTTTTGGTGTGCATTCTGTTGGTCCAGGTCTATTGGGTCTGGTTTGTGAGTAAGACGCAAAAACAGCTGTTGGCGGATCAGCGCGAGTCTGCTCCGACGATGTGGGATGTGCGTGAGGTCCTCAAAGAAGGTGACAAGGACCTGGCGGTACAGCTTTTTTGTCAGGTGTTCAATATTGATGATATCGAGCGTGCCCGGCGAGAGGTTGAGGAATTGGCGCGCAGTATGAAAGTGTGATAGAGATCATATAAAAAGGATTTTTATGGCTGATTGTATTTTTTGTAAGAATTTACCAAAAGTGATGGAGAATGAACTGGCGTATGTTCTCCATGACATTGATCCCATTTCAAAAGGACACACGCTTGTTATCCCCAAGCGGCATGTCGAGCATATTTTTGATGCAACGCCCGAAGAAGGCGCGGCCATGCGTGCCCTTGTCATGGCGATGAAGGTGCGTTTGGAGAAAGAACATGCGCCCGACGGATATAATATCTGGGTGAACTGTGGAAAAGCTGCCGGCCAGGTCGTGATGCACGCGCATATCCACCTCATCCCGCGTTACAAAGGCGTTGTTATTCATATTAAGGATCATTTAAAGGGTAATATCGAATAATTCTTAAGCTCGGCGATCCCTCACTGCGTTCGGGATGACCTCATAAGGAAATTTGATGTGAAGATTGTTAAAGAGATCCCGTTCAATGATATTTTCTCATCCGCGGTAGAAGTCTATGTGGATCATTTGAAACCGCTTGTCCGTTTATCGGGTGCGGGTTCTGTTCTGTTGTTCCTTGCTGAGGCTTTCTCAAGGTCAGATAATCAAGGCGTGAGTTCAATCGCGGTGTTGTTCTTTCCTGTTGCCGTCGGGATGTGGTTCTTTTTCTTTCTAGCCCTCATGGGCGCGGTCTCATTATTTGCCAAAGGAAAAGAGGTTGTTTTCTCGGAGGTGACCGCCGGTGTGTGGGCTCGTTTTGCCAGGTCTTTTGCTGTACTTTTTCTTCTGGTGCTTGTTCTCTCATTGGGGGCATTCCTGATCCTTCCGTTCTTTTATGCGATCGTTGTGTTTACTTTTGTCTTTTTTGCCGTCTTAATGGAGAACAAGGGCATCCTTGATGCATTCAGGCGGAGTCATGAGCTGACAGAGGGGGTCTTCTGGAAAATGCTGGGGGCGCATGCGGTCATGTTGATCGTTGTCCTTGTGATATTCTTCCCGATGAATATTGCTTTTAACTGGATCGGGGTTCCGACAGTGGTAGCCGCATTCCTACGATATACCGCGGGCATCTTTTTATTGCCGCCAGTGATCTCTTTTTATTATTTTCTTTTTATGGACCTAAAACAGCAAAAAGATGACTCCATGAAGATATCCGTGTATGCCAAAGACAACAAAGCCTGAGAATTTTCTTTTCCGCTGGTTACGTGCCTCCCGTGCCCAAACATTGATCGCTGTTGCATCTCCTGTGTTAATGGGGACGGCCATCGCTTATGGCGACGGGCTTGGGCATTGGCCATCAGCCTTTCTGGCCCTTTTGGGCGCGCTTTTCATTCAAGCCGGGACCAATCTTGCCAATGATCATTACGATTTGAAGTATGGTGTTGATACCGATGCTCATATCGGTCCGCCCAGTGCTATTCGCGACGGGCTTGTTTCCACCTCAGAGGTGAAGGTCGGGTTTATCGTATGTTTTGTGCTGGCCGCGTTATGTGGGGCGCTGTTGACCATGCGGGTGGGCTGGCCTGTGCTTGTGATCGGTGTCGTTTCTATTCTGAGCGGGATCTTTTATAGCGCAGGAAAGAGGTCTTTAGCATCGTTGGGACTTGGGGACGTTTGGGTCTTTGTTTTTTTCGGTCCCGTAGCGGTGGCCGGAACTTATTTTGTGCAGACATTCGAGTGGAACATGGCCGTGATCCTCGCCGGATGCGGGGCTGGTTTCTGGTCGGTCATGATCATTGATGTGAATAATTTGCGTGATACGGATACGGATGCCCGTGCGGGGAGAAAGACGCTCTGTGTGCGTTTCGGCAAGGCGTTCGCGCGGATGGAATATTTGTTCTGCCTCCTGGCCACAACGATGATCCCGGTGGGTGTTTATTTATTGACGGGCGAGCATTTCTTTATCATGAGCGCATCTTTAGTGGCTTTCTTATGTATCCCTCTCGTTTATCTGGTGATGACCAAAGAAGGCAAGGTGCTCAATAATGTCCTCGCCTTCACATCGTTCGCGCTTTTTCTTTATGCGGTATTGTTCTCGATCGGATGGGTGCTATGAAGATCGACGCAATACGGCTTTATGGCATTGACCGTCCTTTGATCAGACCTCTCGTGATGCGCGGACAAGGCATTGTTTCCCGGGAAGGTTTTATTATTCAGGCCGTGAGTGCCGACGGGTTATCGGGGTTCGGGGAAGTGTCTCCTTTTCCTGGGGTGCACGCGGAACTGCTGAAGAAAGCGCGTTTTGATCATGACATGTCCTGTTACTTGCTTAAGGGAATGGACGTGCCGGATGACGCAACGGCGCTGCTCTCGTGGTGTGAGAAGTTTGAACCGTTCGTGAAAAGTTGTCCATCGGCGAGATTTGGACTTGAGACGGCGATCCTTTCGCTGGCGGCATCGCGTAAGCGAGTTTCTTTGGCAACGTTCTTGGGATATGAAGGCACGGCAGATATTCCTTGTGCCGGGTTCCTGCAGGGATCGGTCAGAGAGGTTGCGGAAGAGGGCATGAAACTTAAGGTGGACGGATTTACGACGGTGGGACTAAGTGTCGGCGGGAAGAATGTTCCTCTTGAGGTAGAGAAGGTCATTGAACTGAAACGCGCTCTCGGTCGCAACATCAAGATCCGTTTGAATGCGAACGCCGGTTGGACGCTGAGTGACGCCTTGCTTTTTGCACGCGGTGTTGGCAATGATCAGATCGAATTCCTTGAGGAGCCTCTAACGGATACGCGGGAATGGTATTCTTTTTTTCGTCAGGCGGATATCCCGCTCGCGGCGGGAGCGCATCTTGGTGATTTTGAAGAAGTTGACCTGGCCCAGGCCGCGGGGGTTAAATATGCGGTGCTTACACCTTCGTCTTTCGGCGGTGTTGGGAAGTTCCTTCGTTTTCTGACATCCTCGCGAGAACAGGGCGGGAAAGTGGTCATTGCTTCCTGTCTTGAATCAGGGATCGGTCTGAATATACTGTCAAATCTTGCCGCCTTGACCGGCACCAGTGCGGGTATCGCAACAGCGTGCCTTTTCAAAGAAGATCTCCTGACAACGCCGCTGGTGATGCGCGGTGCTGTTCCATTCCAAAGACTGGCGTTCACGGCCGATGACCTTGTCCCTGAATTCCGTCGTCGCTTGATCCTTTCCTGATATGATCCCGCATCCTGTATCTTGCAATGCCATGCGTTTTCCTCATGAGGACGCCCTTGTCTGGGGTGGGCGCTCGCTTTCCTGGCAACAACTCGAAAGATATATCCGTTCGACGGCGCGTCAATTGAAAGAGATCGGCGTGCAGGAGAATGTGCGTGTCGGGATCGCCGGCGCGAATAGTGTTTCTTATGTCGTGCTTTTGTATGCATTATGGGATTTGAAAGCCTCCGTGGTGTTGATCGACACACGCATGTCTTCGCAGGAGATGTCGCAGGCCGCAGAAGCATCGGGATGCCGTTTTGTTTTTACAGAGCTGTCCTTTGAGAAAGTATTCTTTAAGAAAGCGCTTATGATCGCGGATGCGGTTGCGTTCGACGCCGTGAGCGCACACTTTGATGTGAAGACCAGGGTCTTGTCTGATATCGACGGTGATAAAGATGCTTTCTTGATGGTGGACCGTTGTTCCTTAAAGGGCGGGGTGTTTGTGCCGTATTCGTTCAATGCGGTTCATCGTGATGCCATAGCCGCTCAGGCAATGATGCCGTCTTTGGCCTCTCTGCAGTGGCATTTGACGCGCCCACTTTTCTTATTGTCGGGGATAATGATATTGTTCCTCTCACTCGTCGGCGGCGGGGCGGTTGTGATCAAAAATGAATAGACGCTGGCTCCAAAAGGGGCTTGAGGGTATAATATAAAGATATGAATTTTAAAAGGAACAATCTTGATCTGGCAGCATCCCCCTATTTGAAGCAGCACATGGAGCAATCTGTGTGGTGGCAGGAGTGGAGTGTGCAGACGATCGAACAGGCCCGTGCGACGAGGAGGCCGATCTTTGTTTCAGTTGGTTATTCAACGTGCCACTGGTGTCATGTTATGGCGCGGGAGGCTTTTTCTGATCCTGCCGTGGCTTCTTTCTTGAATGAACATTTTGTTAGTATCAAAGTGGATCGGGAAGAGCGTCCTGATATCGATCAATATCTCATGCATTTTCTGGTGTCGATCGGACGTAGCGGCGGGTGGCCTCTCAATGCGTTTCTGACATCCGAGCTTAATCCTATCTTTGCGTTAACGTATGCGCCCCTGGAAGCCAAAGGCGGGGTGCCCTCTTTTCTGGATATTTTAAAGAAAGTATCAGACTTTTCCGACGCTAAATGTAAAGATCTCGCTGTTTTTCACATGGACATCCCCAAGCCTCCGGTGAGCGCGGAAGAAGAGATCATCTCAAAATGTTATGACAAGTTTGACCCGGCTTATGGCGGTTTCGGGCATGGCGCCAAATTCCCGCCGCATTCGACGTTGTTGTATTTCCTGTATTATCCGTATCCTGATAAACGCATTCATATGATGGTCGAGAAAACGCTTGATGCGATGACCTTGCAGGGTCTTTTTGATCATATTGGGGGAGGCTTTTTCCGTTATTGTGTGGACCGCAACTGGACCGTGCCGCATTTTGAAAAGATGCTTTATGATCAGGCGCTTGGCTTGTGGACGTGTGCGCTGGCGTGGAAGACGACGAAGAAAGAACAGTATCACACGAGCGCCCTTAAGATCATGCAGTGCCTGGAGGCCTCTTTCGGGGCGGACGGCCTTTACTATGCGGCACTTGATGCGGATAGTGATACGCTCGACGGAAAGCATGAGGAGGGCGCCGCGTATTTTTGGACGTATGATGAACTAAAAGCGCTTCTTTCGGATGTTGAGTGGGAGCGGTTCAATAAAGTGTATGCTGTATCACCCGGCGGGAACTTTAATGGGAAGCATCATCTGATCCGCACGGATATGACGGATATTGAAGACATTGAGAAAAAATTGCTGGAAGATCGTCTTAAAAGGCCACAGCCATTCAAGGATAGAAAGATCATCACATCCTGGAATGCCCTTCTTGGGGTGGCGTTCGTTAATGTTTATCGTTATCTGAAAGCGCCCGCGGCTTTGAGAAAGGCAGAACTTATCGCTGAGCTTCTGGTCGAGAAACATTTTGATGGAGCGCGGATGGCGCGTTCTTCGATCGACGGGGTAGTGAGTAAGGGGGCTTTTCTTGAGGACGGTGCGGCGATGCTGCTTCTTCTTACGTTCTTGTTCGAGGAAACGGGAGAAATGAAGTATCGCGATCTGATGAATATCTTTTATGCTTACGTATCACGGTTCTCCTTGAAAGACGGATGGAGAGAATCGGCTGAAAAAGATTTTGTAGAGTGTAAGGCGTCGTGTTTTGATCATCCCATCCCCTCGAGTTCGGCGTTGGCTGAGTGGGCGATCCTGCGCACGAATATCATTACCAAGCTTCAGAATATCCCGGGCACTTATGCCGAGCCCATGTATCATGATTTTCATAATGTGGCGACCTTAACGCGTAACGGGCTTTTTCATGTTGTCACGACATCCGAGGGGATCGACTGGGATATGTTCCCGCCGAACACGATCCGCGTATGCGGCGACAAACGCAACGACTGCTTCGGCGGGACCTGTAAACCGATATAACGAGTAGTGTCATCCTGAATGTCATAACGTCATCTCGAATATCATAACGTCATCCCGAACGAAGTGAGGGATCGCATCAATGTTCGGCGATCCCTCGGCCTTCGGCCTCGGGATGACGTCAACTTTAGAAAGGATCTTATGTATCTTCATCAAACGCGTATTTATTTGCATCACACCGACCAGGCCGGGCGGCTTTTCTTTGGCGCATTGTTTTATCTGGTCTACGAGGCCAAAGAGCATTTTATGGAGAGCCTCGGTCTTCCGGTCGAGTATATGCTGGCACACCCGACGCTCACATTCCCGCTTGTTCATGCCGAGGCTGACTACAAGAGCATGCTGCAGTCGGCGGACAAAGTGAATATCGAGGTTGCGATCGAACGGATAGGAGAGACGTCGGTGGTGTTTGTTTATAAAGTGATGCACGGGGATATCCTTGCCGCGACCGCAAAGACCGTCAGCGTCGTTGTTGATCAAAAGACCCAAACAAAACTCCCCATCCCTCTTGACTGGAGAAAGAAATTCGAGACCTCCACCCTACCGGGTAGGGGGGCGGTGTAAGATTTTTTAAGGAACCGCGACAAAAGGGTGTTAAAGAAAATATAACCCGGAGGATGTTATGCCATATGTATTGCCAACATTGAAATATTCTTACGACGTGCTCGAGCCTTTTATTGACCAGAAAACCATGGAAACACATCATGGCAAACATCATAAGACTTATGTAGACCGTTTTAATGCCGCGATCGCAGGAAAACCTGAACTAGAACAGTTCCATGCCGAGGATCTGTTGTGGAATCTGGACCAGGTCCCGGAAGATGTGCGCGTGGCAGTGCGCAATCACGGCGGTGGGGCGGTCAATCATTCGCTTTATTGGGATATCATGGGGCCTAAAGCAGGCGGGGAGCCTGTGGGCGCTGTGGCTGAGGCCATCAAGGCCGCGTTCGGTTCGTTTGCTGAATTCAAGGCGAAGTTCACTGATGCCGCGACCACTCAGTTTGGTTCAGGCTGGGCGTGGTTGGTTGTTAACAAAGACGGCAAGCTCGAGATCATGAAGACCTCAAACCAGGACAGCCCCTTGTCGCTCGGCAAAAAACCGATCCTCCTGATCGACGTCTGGGAACACGCCTATTACTTAAGATATCAGAACCGCCGCGCCGAATACATCGAGGCGTTCTATCATGTCATCAACTGGGCGCGCGTGAACGAACTTTACGAAGAGTCCAAACCCTCTTCCGGCGGTTGCGGCAGCGGATGTTCCTGTTCCTGCTGTTAAGCGCTGAATTCTATCAGTAAAAAGCCTCGTCAGCCCTCTGGGCCGGCGAGGCTTTTTTAACCTCCACCCTACCGGGAAGGGTGGAGGAGATCAAGTGAAGAATATTTCCAGTCTTCTGGGCGGCGGTAACCGAGGTCTTTGACTGGGTTATTATTGACGTAAGCGATCTTTTCTTCGAGCTGGTCGTCGTCCCTGATCAGGGATGCTCCAAATCTTCCTTGCCACAACGGGCCTTTTCGATTGTGTAACCGGTTAAAATATTGTGAGTAACTGTTAAGCGTCTTCTGCGTGAACAGACGTATCCCTTCATCCATTGTCTGCCGAGCAATAAGATGAATATGTGTGGGCATTAAACAATAAGCCAATATTTCGACCAAACCTCCACCCTTCCCGGTAGGGTGGAGGTTGTTTAGGCTTGTGGTGAAGTCGGTGGTCTTGACTTGGTATGAACGGATGAATTCTGTAAATTTTGGGCCATTGTGTTTGAAGAGGTTGTAGCGCATGATCTGGATCATCCGCTCGTACTCTCGCTCAGTTGGAAAGATGACGTAACCGTAGATGCTTTTTGTGTAAATGTGATAGGTTTCCCCTGTGCAAAGATCGATCTTTCGACGCATAAAAACTCCTTGGATATGAAGGGGGATGGTTAATATGAACGGGGAAAAATACTATACCAAAAAATCATCATAATTTCCACAATACAACCTCCACCCTTCCCGGTAGGGTGGAGGTTATTTATTTGAATTTGATAAGAAAGTGTGTATACTAGTGTGTAAGGAGATGTGTTATGGTCCGTATGAATATTATGATGACTGATGAATTGGCGGTGCATTTAAAAAGTGTGCCGAACAAAAGCCGGTATGTGGTGATGGCGCTTGAGGAGAAGATCCAGCGGGAGCGTTCGAAGAGGCTTCGCGCAGAGTTAGCCGAAGCTTATATGGCTTCTTCTAAAGAAAATCGCGTGCTTACTCAAGAATGGTCGGGCGTATTGAAAGATGGGGGCTGGGACAAATGACATCTACTTGCAAAGGGGATGTCTGGATGGTTAACCTCGACCCTGTCGTTGGTTCAGAGATCGTTAAAACACGGCCGGCTATGATCATTTCCAGTGATATTGCCAATCAACATTCTTCAACAGTAACGGTTCTTTCTATCACGGACCGGGGTCATAGGATCTATCCTTTTGAAGTAGAAGTCTCACCAAAGGTCGGGGGGCTTCATAAAATGTCAAAGATAAAAGCTGATCAGATCCGTATCGTAGATAAGATCCGTTTAGCCCATTTCATAGGCGTCCTGCCTGATAACCTCATCCATTCTGCCGAACGCGCCCTTTGTTTACACCTCGAAATTGACCTCTCAGCGCATCGATAGAGCTTATAGGTGTCCGGTAAGAATGTTGGGCGTGGGGGGGGCGTACCTTGCGTCCGCCCGTCGTTACGGGACGACATAAAGTCGTCCCCCTACACCCCAAGGGACATCATGTTGTTATGTTAACTCCATTCGATGATATAAAAAGTTTTACCGGACAGTTGTGGGTAGCACTCGTCTCATTTGGAGATGTGCCCTTGACAAAAGTGTCTGATATTGTACAATTGAATACAACGATATGTACTAATCAGTACATAAACGTGTACAGAAAGATACAACTATATGGAATATCGCTTAAATAAAGACGATCTTTTGAAGACCTTGAGCGGATGGAATGGCTTTCTTAAAAAGAAAGTTCATTTGATCGCTTGCGGTGGAACGGCATTGACTCTTCAGGGGGTTAAGGCATCGACCAAGGACGTTGATTTTATTGTTCCTGAACCGTCTGAGTATAAATACCTTGTGGGTGTTCTGGAGCAACTGGGGTATAAACAGGTGACCTGCGCTGGATGGAAGAGGGATGGAGAGATCTATATTTTTGATCTCTTTAAAGGAAAAAGAGTGCACACGACGGAACTTTTGGAATCGCCTTTGCGTCCGGAAGGCCACTTTTTGATAAAAGAGTATTCTTCTTTGTATATCGGGGTTTTAAATCCGTATGATCTGATCGTCAGCAAGCTTTTTCGTTGTTCCAGCATTGATGTTGAAGATTGCCTGATGCTTGTTCGTTTACGTCGAGAAGAGATCAGCATTCAGTTGTTAGAAGAACATTTCAAGGAAATGGCCTCATATGATATTGCGGAAGAGCGGATGATGTCTAATTGGGAGCATTTTAAGCGAATGCTTAAGAAGGAAGGTCTTTATGGAAAATAAACAGTTTTTAGAAAAGTTAAGTTTGTTGGGATTCCCTCTTTTTGAAACAACGAAAACGTTTGATGTTAATGAGACTTTGGCAGAGGTTGTCAAGACGGAGAATGCTCGTCTTTGGGAAGGGTTCCCCATACTTTTGGCTAATGCCGCGAAAGAAGGGGGCTTCGATTATGCCAGTGTCAATGCTTGTTTAAAGGAACGAAAGCATAAGGAGCGTCTAAAGGGATTGTTCTTGTTGTCATTGGCGCTGTATAAATTGAATGGACTTGGATTTAATTGGGCCAAGCAATATGGCGGAGCCTTAAGTGACGTGGATCTTGGGGAGTTCAGGAAGTTTCTGGTTGATCTGAAGGGCGATGTGGAATTTGATCTGGCGGGATATCGTTTTAGTCCAGAGCGTATCAAGAACGCTTTTTTGAATTATTCTGCGGTTGAGGCTAATGAAACACGGGCGATGCTCAATAGACGCGATGAATTGTCGGTAGAGTTTTCTTTATCGCAGGTGTTTTCTCCTAAGCAGAAGGAGCTTTTTAAGAAGAAGCTCAAAGGGGAGCCTTTTACCAAGACAGAGAGAGAATATTTCTCACGATCGGTTAAGAAAACCGTGATGGCTTTGGCTAATCCTGAACTGCATCGTTTGGCGCAAAAAGTGGCGGAACTTTAAAGGCTAAAAGACCTTCCAAACCTCCGGAGTTGAGGAGTGTTTTTCTCCCCGTCGTGGAATGGTTCTTTGTTGTTTTGAAGGAATATAACTCTTTGCATACCAACTATTTATGATCGTCTGTGAATTTTGATGGCTCCGCATTTTTATCCTTTTTCTCCTCGGGGAAAAACCTGACCAACCCCGGAGGTTGGGGCGGTTTGGGGAGGGGTAAAAAAATATCAATAAAACCTTCCATCATAACCAAATAATGTTATTCTGATTTCACTGGCGCGAAGGTGGGCGCTCTCCTTTTTATCAACTAAATATCTGACTTTTCTTAATGTATAAGAATATCTTTATATATCTTATTAATAGGCTCTCTTTGCTATGCGTGTGTCTTATAGCGGGAGGGCTTTTTGTTTGTTCGCTGGGGTATGCGGCAGATACCGGGGATCTTCATGTTACTCAAAATAAGATTTTGGTTAACCAAGGTACACCTTATTCACATTGGCAAAATACGGGGAATATAACTACCACAGGAGCTACGATCGGGTGCAGTGATGATAACTCTTGTCAAACAGATGAGCATTATTGGTATGATCTTAGTGCTAACATTCCTGCAGGTGCTACGATCAATGGCGTTGTTGTTAATGCATTGACCTCCTTTGAGCCAGACCCTGTTGGCACCAGCGGCGAAATATATCTTGTTTATAATGATGCCCAGATCGGTAATAGAAAAACGTTGGATTATCCAGATGTGGAAGCGTCGCAGGTATTGGGGGGTTCTGCTGATCTATGGGGGGCAACACTGACCAGGGATATTGTCAATGATGTTAGTTTTGGTATTGCTTTGCACGCGGGTTATTTAAGTTCCACTAGTGTCATCGCAAGGGATTTGAATGTCATTATTTATTATACTCCTGCGGCTTCTGGTATCACGGTTTCGGGAACAGCATATACGGATACTTCCCAAGCAACAACCCTCAAAGGCAAGGCCATCAGTCTTAAAGTAAATGGCGCCGGAACTTATACAGCGACCACTGATGCGGGGAATGGAACATTCTCATTTACCGGTGTTTCAGTGGGAGCTGGGGATGTTGTTTCGGTCTATTTGACCAGTACGGAAAAGGGTAATGTTGTCACGAATGCGGTGGATGCGTCGACTGATATTACCGGTATCAGCCTTTATCAAAATACGGTTACAGTACGTTCTGACAAGACAGGAACGCCGCTTACTATCACAGACACGTCGATATATGATTCCACCCAGAACGCGACAGACATGCTCTTTGACGCTGTTACAGGCGCTCCGAACACACTGATAGTCGCTGGAGCGAACGCCCTTTATCTTGAAGCGAGCCAGTCGTTCACGCCTGGCGGGAACATCACCGTTGGCAGTGGCGGCATTGCGGTCGGTGCATCTGGTGTATGGACGGCGAGTGGTTCAGAGACGATCACCAACGGCGGTAGTCTTGCGATCGCCAGTGGCGCGACTTTTACCAAAGGGTCTGGCGCACTGACTTTTAATGGCGGCGGAACATCAACGCTCACTGATTCGACCGCGGCTGGGCAGGACCTTGGGGCGGTGGAGTTGTCGAATAATACGACAGTCCAGGAAGGCGCGGCGGCAAAGATGACCTCGCTCACCATAGGCGCTGGTTCGACCTGGGACTTGGCCGGGAATAATTTCTCCTTCACGGGGGCGGCGGCTGTTGCTAATTCAGGCACTTTTAAACTTATGGGTAATGAAACGCTCACCAATGTTACGGACCTTGGGACCGCGGCGGGGACGGTCACTTATTATGGGAACAACACCTCAGGTCCGCTGACCCTTAAGAATTTCAGTTATTTCAATTTGAACATTGCAGATGTGAACGGAACGCCAGCGACCTATCGTCCGGTTGGGACGCTCACGGTGAATGGCAACCTTGCGCTGTCGGGCGGCACCATGGATATGGCGACCGGGAACCCGGCATCAAACTGGGGGGGCAGTCTTACCATTTCCGGCGGCACCTGGACGCGCGGGACAGGGATCATGACGTTTGTGGGGACTAATAACAGCACCGCCAACGCCTACACGATCACATCAAATGCCCAATCGCTTGCTACCATCGTGGTTGACGGCGCAGAGGTTGGCGCTGCCGCTCTCTGGGATACATGGACGTTGCAGGATGATCTGACTGCAGGTAAGGTCACGCTGACAGATGGAAAACTTGTTGATAATGCCAAGACCGTGACTGTTAACGGAACAGCTGGCACAACTGGAACGACTGCGGATGTGATCATCGCAGATGCGGCAAGTTTATTGACCTCCACTGGAACATGGGTGATGGCAAGTAACGGGAATATAGCAAGTGGTAGTGCGAGTGGCGATAGT
Source organism: Candidatus Omnitrophus sp. (assembly GCA_020719005.1). GTDB lineage: Bacteria > Omnitrophota > Gorgyraeia > Zapsychrales > Fredricksoniimonadaceae > DYQZ01. The sequence continues at coordinate 6,640 of DYQZ01000024.1, read as the reverse complement.
AGGAACAAATTCAATATTTTTCAGATCGCTAACAGTGTGACGACGACACGAACGAGTACTTTCAGGGCAAAGAAACTTGTGATGGGCACGTCTTCTGTCTTGAACGGAAATTATTACCTGGTTCTTTATGCTGCTGCGGATGACTGTATTGACATGGTCGTTGGTTCAAGTTCTATTTCATCCGGTAGTCTTTGGATCCCTCAACAAGTAACACCTTTATCGCAAAAAGCATTCACTACAGCGACTGGCGACCTCACGATCGCTTATGGCCTTGTCGGGACGACGATGAAAATGACAGGGGATTGGACATTAGGTGGCGCATTAAAGCTGGAAAGTAGTGCCGCACAAAATACCGAAGCCAAGGCAACTATTTTGACCACACATGATGGCACGACTGACCATAATCTATCGGTGGGGACTTATTTGAAGTTAGGGAATGTCTATGCCCAATATCTTAATAGTTATCAATCAAAAGTATTATTGAACGGTGGGACGCACACCATTGGTACTTATATCCAGGCGCCCCAATCAGGAACAGCATATACAACGGCCTACATTGATTTCGGTTCATCTAATACCACGGTCAATTCCTATATCGATTTTCATAGCATGGACGTGAATTTGGGTTCTTCGAGCCTTACGGTGCAGGGGGATATTGACTGGGGTGTTCTTAAGACCGTTGATATCGATCCTTTGACCGCAGGCCTTCAGGCCGACTCCACCCATTTGTATGACTACAGCGCCGGAACATCGACCGTGACCTTAAGCGGCACAAGTCAGGCGACGCTGACCGCGGCAGAGGGCAATGATGAAGATGGGGTTGCGATCCAGGAACTTGCGAATCTTGTTATTAATAAGACAGGGGCTTCCGGTTCTGACAGGGTGATGGCGGATGCCACAAACGGGTATCCGCTGGATATTATTTATAATGTGACGGTAACGGACGGTGTGTTTGATCTGTCGGTTTATAATGATAATGTGAACATCGGCGGGGTGTTCGCGATCGGTGCGTCGGGTGCTTTCACATCAGGCACAGCGACCGTGACCTTGTCGGGCACAGCCGCGAGTTATACCTCAGCTAATATCACGAGTGCCAATACGACCTGGACGGGCGGAACACTGAATATTCAGACCGACCTTGATCAGACACTGCCTTCAGGTGAAACTTACGGACATTTGCAGTTAGGCCGCTCATCGGGCGCCGGCACAACGATCTATACGATGCCGGCTTCGACCATCACCGGCAACTTGACAGTGGATGCGGATGCGGTGGTGAACCTTTCTGGCAACCTGGTTGTTGGTGGCAATGCTGTTATCAACGGTCAGGTCAATACCAATGGCTATAATTTAACGATCACGGGGACGGTTGATCTTAACGGAACGCTTGATGGTTCGCGCAATGGCGGCCCGGCAGAGTCTATCATTACGACGGGGGCCATGGATGCGACGGGTGGAACATTCACTGGCGGCAATGCGGACCTTGAATTGACTTCTGGTTCAACGACCATGGTGGCAGACTGGGCGCTCACGAACTTGACTGTTCCATCAGGGGCGACGCTCGTCACCGATGGGTATGAACTGACCCTGCTTGGGAATTTGAATGTGGATGGCACGCTTGATGCGTCGAACGGCGCTGGTACGGATACGACGATCACGGTTGCTGGTAATGTAGACCTGACCAATGGCACTTTCACAGCGGGGGCATCGACTTTTGTCTTTAACGGCACGACGACACTCACCAGTCACGGCGAGGCGTTGAATCATGTTACGCTTGATGGCATCCTGATAACGGCAGACAATGCGGATATTAACGGTTCGCTTACCGTATTGAATAACAATGCCTCGACACTGAATATCACTGACGACACTGTTCTGGTCGCAGGGGATATTAACCTTACTAACCTCGACACTTTTACGGTTACCAATTCGACCGTAACGCTGAACAGTGCTACGGCTGATCAGACGATCACGACCAATGACAAGCATTTTAATAACCTGACGGTTAATAATACGAATGCTAATGCGGCGGCGGATAATATCATTATTTCCGGCACGCTTTTTGTGGACGGGAATTTGCCCCTGACTGACGGGGAGTTGGATATCAATAGCAGTGATCCGAATGTAACGCTCAGCGGGAATTTGGCTATTGCGGCGGATGCAAGCCTTAGCAAGGGAAGCGGAACGTTGACGCTCGCTGGCGCCGGAAACCTAACGGATCTGAGTGCAGGGCAGGACCTGGGGGCTGTATCAGTAAACAATAATTCCACGCGCACGCAGGCGTCGGCTATGACGATGACGGCGCTCACCATTGACTCAGGCTCGACGTATGACCTGGCTGGCAATAATTTCACCTTCTCGGGCGCGGCGGCAGTTGCCAACTCCGGCACGTTCAAACTTAAAGGCAATGAAACGCTTACGAATGTGAACAACCTCGGCACAGCCGCAGGCACGGTCACCTATTACGGCGATAACACCGTCGGGCCGCTGCCCATCCAGAATTTTGCTTACAACAATTTAAATATCGCGGATGCGAACGGGACGACAGCCGTCTATCAGCCAGGCGGCACACTCACGGTCAACGGCAATTTTGTGTTGTCAGGTGGCACGCTGGATATGGCCACCAACAACCGCGCATCAAATTTCGGCGGAAACTTTACGATCACCACCGGCACCTGGACAAAAGGCTCAGGCGCCGTAACATTCACCACCAATTCCCAGATCAACGCCAACGGCCAAAATCTGGGGGTGGTTGTTTTTGATTAGAATAACCTCCACCCTACCGGGAAGGGTGGAGGTGATGTAGATTATTAGCATGATTAATACTGTCATTATTTGACAGTATCGATTAAGTATATTATAGTTGTAGTAAAAAGGCGGTATAAAAGATGCAGACATTGACAGAAGAGATCTTTCAGAAGACGTCGTCCCCTGTCTTTACAGATAAGGAGATCGACCCTTCATGGAAAATTACCGATAACGCCCGTTATGCGCTTCTTAAACGCGCCATGAGAAGTCATGAGGTTATTCGCTTGCGCAGGGGGTTATACATGTTGAGCCAGGAATATCGCAAGCGGGATATCCATCCGTTTGCCGTGGCGCAATACATTCATGGGCCATCGTATATCAGTTTTGAGACGGCGTTGGCTTTTCATGCCTGGATCCCGGAAGCTGTTTATTCTATCGATAGTGTCAGCATGTCTGCGCTAAAAGAATATTCAAATCATGCGGGAAAGTTCAGTTATACGCATATTCCTCAAGAAGATCTGTATTGCGCGGTGGAGCGGATCACTCAGGAAAATGGCACTTTCTTTATCGCAACACCGTTGAAAGCGCTGGCCGATATTATTTACAGAGATAAGAAAGAATGGCAAGGTTTTGCGCCTTTACGCGAAAGTCTTCGGATCGACGACCACTTCTTTGCGACACTCACCATTGAGGCGTGTGATGAATTGATCCAGAATTATCGCAATGTTCGGGTAAAAAGCTTCATGCGCAGTATCAAGAAGGAGTTGAAAAGATGTCGGTAAATATCATACAACAACGTCTTGGATCTTATGACTGCAAGGATGCTCTGGAAGAAGATCACGCTTTGCGCGAGATCGTTCAAGAACTTCTTTTGGCAGGATTAAGTCGGACAGATTTTTTTAAGACAGCGGCTTTTCAGGGAGGGACGGCGCTTCGGATCTTCTTTGGACTTCAGCGTTTTTCTGAAGACCTTGATTTTGTCTTGAAAGGACCGGATGCGGATATGGATCTGATCCCTTTTCTTAAGAGTGCGTGTCGCGAGATCGAAGCTTTTGGATTTCATTTTGAGATCATCGACAAAAAGAATACGACAACCGCTGTGCGTAAAGCGTTCATCAAACAGGATGCGGCCGGGATCTTCCTGGACTTGAAGTATATGCCGAAAGACCGCTCTGCAAGAAGTTTGCGGGTAAAGGTTGAATGTGATGTGAACCCTCCGTCAGGCGCTGGATATCAGATCAAATATCTTGATTTTCCTTTTCCTTGTGCCGTACTTCTTCAGGACACTCCATCGTTGTTCGCTGGGAAGATCCATGCACTTTTATGTCGTGAATATGTGAAGGGCCGCGATTGGTATGACCTTTTATGGTATTTGGCGCAAAAAACACCAGTTAATGTTGATCTTCTTTCATCGGCGTTGGATCAAGTTGGGCCTTGGAAAGGGCGTGGGGTTAAAGTCGATCTTGCTTGGCTTGGGCAGGCGTTGACTGAAAAGATCGCTTTAATGGATTGGCAGGCGGTTCAAAAAGATGTCGAGCCTTTTCTGAGGCCCCAGGAACGTCCATCATTGGCGATCTGGGGTAAGGAATTTTTTATGGATCGGATAAAGAATATTGGGACCGTTGTTTCCGTAGGTAATCAGTAATGATTAATTACAGAAATAAAAAAGCCGTGATCAAGAATGATAATGATCACGGCCAATGCAGAAAAACGCGCAACTCTGACCAAGTTGGTTTAATTATAAAATGATCTCATTATTTTTTCAAGTTCAACTTTAATGCTAAAAACACTTTTCAACACAATTAAGACAAAAATAACCTCCACCCTTCCCGGTAGGGTGGAGGTGTTTGTGTTTTTGTTTGTGGTGTTGTTGGGTGGGGGGGCGTTTGGGCATGAGTTGACGGGGGATTTTGCGGCGGATAGTGTGACGGTGAATACGGGAATTACCATTGATACAAATGGGTATGATATTACGGTCAGCGGGAATGTGAATGTTGATGGGACGCTGGATGCTACGACGGCGGGCGGGCGGAACTCGGGGATCACGGTGACGGGCAATGTGGACTTTACAGGGGGCGCGTTCACGGCGTCAACGTCGACCGTTACGTTAAGCGGCAGTGCGGCACAAAGCATTACGAGCGCTTCACAGGTATATAACAACCTCGTTGTGACCAATGCGCATGCGGACGGCGTCAGGTTCATCGACGGATGGACAACAGCCACCTTCACTGATACGACGGCGGATTCAAAGCTCAAGTTTGAGAACGGCGCGACGTATGAAGTGACCGGGACGTTGAGTTTGGGCGGAGCAGGTTTAGGCGATGAGGTCTGGCTTGATACGGATGACGGCATTGCACCGCGTTTCAAGATCAAGGCACCGGCGACCAGTTTCACTTATTTGGATGTTTCAAACTCTGACGCTGATCTTAATGACTTGGTCGCATGGAGTTCGATCAATGATCTAAGTAATGACAGCGCTGACGTGTCGCCTCACTGGGTTTTTGGTTCAACGACAAGTGTCTGTCAGTGGACAGGGGCTGTTTCGACCGATTGGGATACGGCTGGCAACTGGTCGTGCGGCAGTGTGCCGGATGCGGCGAGTGAGAAAGTGTATTTTGACGGGAACCCAACGCGTGCGTGCGTGATGACAGGCAACCACACGGTTGGTGAGGTGGAGACAACGGTCAATTTCACGGGCGGTAATGCGTCGCTTACGCTCGCCGGGGATCTTGTTACCTCAACCGCAAGCGGCAATGGCGACTTTACCTGGCGATCGGGAACGTTCACCCAAAGTTCAGGCACACTCACCATCGCTGGTGCCGGAACGTTGGGCGTGGATATTGCGGTCAATAACTTAACGGTCAACGGTTCGTTTGCCACCAAAGGTTATGATCTGACCATTGCGGGGAATGTGAGCGTTGGGGCAACAGCGACATTGAATATGACCGACACTGGCGCGGCCGGGTATGAAGGGGATCAAACAGCGGTGAGTGTGGGTGGGAACTGGGCGGTGACGGCAGGCGGAACAGTAACCCCCGGAAGTTCGACTGTTACATTCAATGCGTCTGCGGCAGGAAAGACCTTAACAACGAGCACACAGCCGTTCTATAACGTTGTTTTTGATAATGCCGCTGGCGGCTGGACGCTGGGCAGTGCCCTTACGGTCAGCCATGATCTTGATCTGAACGCCGGAACGCTGGATACGAGCGCGGTCGGGAATTATGCGCTTAGTGTCGGCAATGACCTTACGGCGGACGCCGCGGGCTGGACGCTGAATATGAACGCGTCGCCTCTTACTGTTTCCGGGAATTGGAATATCCCCGCCGGAACGACAGGCACGCTTAATGCCGGTGCATCTGCCGTGACCTTTGATGGCACCAGCACGATCACCGCTGCGACTACGACGTCATTCACTGACCTTACGATCAATGGCAATGTGACCCTTGCTAGTGTTGTTAAAGCTTCTGGTGTGATGCGCGTGGGCGGTGCGGCGAACTTTGATGCAGACACGTTCACCGTAACGTTGCTGGGTGCGGCGGCGAGTTATACTGACGCTAACATCGATCAGGGCAATACGGAGTGGGCCGACGGCTCTTTGTATCTCGCATCCGACCTGCCGCAAACTTTGCCATCGGGTGAAGGGTATCACAATCTTTATCTGGATAGTTATACGCCGGCATCGACCACCATCTACACCATGGGGTCAACCATCACGGGTGATTGGTATATCTACGACGGCGCTGTTGTTGAGATGGCTGATAATATCACAGTCACGGGCAATGTGGTGGTGGATGGCTACCTTTATACCAATGGTTATGATCTGACGGTTGGCGGGAACGTGGATGTGAATAATCTGTTCAATGCCGTTGAGGATGGGGCCGGGAATATTTCGATC
>DYQZ01000023.1 GCA_020719005.1 Candidatus Omnitrophus sp. | reverse complement strand
CAATGAGCGCGGTCTCTTCCCCGCAAACAAATGCACCAGCCCCCTCCATCACATGGATATGAAGTGTCTTACCTGTCCCAAAAACATCCTTGCCCAGAATGCCTGCTTTAGCCGCATCCTCACACGCCTTATGGATACGCTTGACCGCCAAAGGATACTCTGCACGCACATACACATAACCTTCATCAGCGCCGATCGCACGCGCCGCGATCATCATCCCTTCGATGATCGAATGAGGATTTCCTTCCATGACCGAACGGTCCATGAAGGCCCCTGGATCGCCCTCGTCCCCGTTACAAATGATATATTTCTTATCGTTCTTCTGAACGCGGCACACATCCCATTTCTTACCCGTCGGAAAACCACCGCCGCCGCGCCCGCGCAGGCCTGAATCGATCATGTCGCGGCACAACTGTTCATCGGTCATTTGCGTACAGGCCTTTTTCGCGGCATCATATCCGCCGATGGCCATATACTCATTGATATCTTCCGGATTAAGGTCACCGCAACGCTTGAGCACAAAACGCGACTGACGCTGATAAAAAGGGATCTCCGCTTGATTACGGCAATGCTTCTTGGTTACCGGATCAACATAAATAAGGGCATCGATCACCTCACCCGACTTTAAAGTCTTTTCAACGATAGCCTTCACGTCTCCGACACGCACTTTGTTATAGAGGATATTCTCTGGCTCAATAGAAACGAGAGGCCCCATCTGGCAAAAACCCTGACAACCGCTCTTGGATAAATAAACCGTTTCTTTAGGCTTTGAAACACCTTCAAGCGCTTCATAAGACTCGACGACAACAAGACCTGCCGCGCCCATCTCTTTCTGGAATTCATGATAAACATCCATCGCCCCATTGGCGATACACCCTGTTCCTGTACAGATCACGATCTTACGCAGTCCATCACGCCCCGCGAAAGTGATCTCAGCCGTTGATTGAAGCTGACACATTGATTCCATCCTCCCTCTGTTTGATCTCTGTGATCAGGGAAACCGCTTTTTCCGGCGTCACCTGTCCATAAACCTGTTCATTAATAACCAAGACCGGCGCCAAACCACACGCGCCCAGGCATGAAACGGTCTCAACAGTAAAAAGCATATCCTGTGTCGTTGGGTTCTTCTCATCAAGACCCGGCTTCTTATACAATGCCGTCAAAATACCTTCCGATCCTTTAACATGGCACGCTGTCCCGTCGCATAAACGCACCACATACTTACCCTTGGGTTCAAGCGCAAAATGCGCATAAAAAGATGCCACCCCGAACACCTTGGCAGGAGAAAGACCCAGTGTCGTTGCCACGAACGTCATAACCTCCTCGGGAAGATAACGGTATTCGAGCTGAACTTCTTGCAGGATAGGAATGAGCTTAGTCGGATCATTGTCATATTTCTCGACGATCGCGCAAACTTTCTCAAATTTACGAAGCATTATGGTTGGCATACATCTCTCCTATGGCTTTAAGACCCTGGTTAAATTGTTAGTTAATACAGCTAAACTTTGTGTCAGACGGGCGTTCTCCAGAATAACCCCCTCGGGGATCTTGAGCGGCGCCGGCGCAAAATTCCAGATCGCCTTTACCCCCGCATCGATAAGCGCATCCACTGCGGCCTGTGCGTGCTCGGCGGGAACAGTCACGATCCCGATATTAATATGCATCCGCTTAACAAGCGCTGGCATCTTTGAAAGCGGCATGACCTCTTTACCGAATATCTTTGCTCCCACTTTCTTAGGGTCTTTATCAAAAGCCGCGACGATATTAAGTCCGTATTTCTCAAAATCCTTATACCCCAAAAGCGCCTTACCCATGTTCCCAGCCCCGATCAGAAACGCATCATGCGCATTGTTCCATCCAAGGAATTCCTTGATCTTGTCCGTCAATCCCGCCACGCGAAACCCGATGCGGGCCGTCCCGACCTCTCCGGTCGCCTCGACATCCTTGCGGACCTGGGTAGGGTCAAAATCAAATTCCTTGGCAATATACGTGCATGAAATGGTCTCAACCCCCTCTGCCTGCAATTTTTCCAGGAGATGAAGGTATAAAGGAAGCCTCTTTAAGGTAGACCTGGAAACGACCACAGTATGTTGAGCCATAAGATGCCCTCCGGTTTTTCTACTTCAATAAAATTATATCGATACTTTTTTCTCGATAAAACATGCTACAAATATACCACTGTTTCTTATTACGTCAAGATTTTTGATTTTTGATGGCGTTCTGTAAGATGATACACTGCAATATGTTGCAGATACGAGAAAAAATTATTTAATGCGGTGGTCTAAATCGATATAAAAATCACGATTAAAGCCCCCCTGACCTGGGGCCTGACACCTTGTCAACACATGCCTTCATAACGGGGGACACAAAGTCCTCCCCTACGAACAATATTCTATTTTAATATTTTTAAAGAATGCCCTGCATCATCAGCAACCGTGCGGCCGATGGACTGGACGAGGCGAACGAGGGTGTCGAAGGTGTCACTGGGAGCTTGTTTAAGACCAGGCTTACCGGGATAAAGTTGATACATTTCACGATATTGGGTAGGTGTCACATTCGGCATGAGCACATTGGCCCCGGCTTTAAGTGCTTTCTGACGCCCCTCGGGATCAATGGTCCCCATGGCTGTCGTCGCTGGGATATGCACATTCTTCATGACGATCCGGATCACCGCCAGCGTGCGAAGCGTCAGATCAAGTGAGGCACTCCCTGCATCCCCGAGCGGAGTCGTAGGATCAGCGATAAAAGGCCCAAAGCCCACCATATCAAGATCAAGTTCCTGCATAAGAAGAATATCGTCAGCGATCATCGAAATGGTCTGCCCCGGCAAGCCGACCATGATACCACTGCCGACTTGAAACCCAACCTCACGCAACCAAGCCAAACACTGCATCCTCTTCTGCTGCAAGGAATCAGGCTTAAGCTCACAGAATAACTTTTCCGACGATGTCTCAAATCGCAACAGATAACGGTCCGCCCCAGCCTGTTTCAACGCTTCATATTCTGCCCGTGTCTTCTCGCCGATGGAAAGCGTGATCGCAAGCCCCTGCTCCTGTTTGATGCGACGCAACAATGAACACATTTCGTCCAAGGTATATTGCGCACTTTCGCCCGACTGAAGCACAAGGCTTTTAAAACCCAGTATCTTTGCTTCTTTCGCACAGGCAAAGATCTCATCCACCGACATCCGGTAACGCTGAACACTACGGTTAGACCGACGGATACCACAATAAAGACAATCCCTTCCACAGGCATTGGAAAATTCGATGAGCCCACGCAGATGCACCGCATCGCCAACATATTCACGGCGCACACGGTCAGCCTCAGCATAAAGCGCTGTGGCATCCTTGACCGTCAACATTTGCAAGATCTCATCCTTGTTCACGGCTGATCCTCTATCACATCCATAAAGATCCGACGAACCTCATCGGGATCTACCTTAGGCATGGCCTGGGGATAATACAGCAGTGCCCATTCATCAAAAAGCATAACCTTCTCAGGTGCAACAAAAGGAAGCTCATCCGGCACATAACCTGCCACATACGACCAGCGCGGGCCTGTTATTTTCACCAAATACACCGGCCCATTGATCTTTTGTGAGAAAAATGGCGCCACCCTATCGAATACTTCAGTGATCTTTTTATTATCCATACACCTTCCTGTCGTTACAGATATAAGTCTCGCTCACCCTTTTTAATACGTGCGTGATAATCCATAAAGATCTGAAGCGCCTGTGGATTCTTCGTCCGGATCTCATTGATCTCTTTCTCAATGAGAGGCAGTCCGATCCGACGGGTATCTTCACTCCCAAAATCATCCAGCCATTCCTGGAACGTCAACACCGCATTCAGTTTGCAAAATTTCCCCTCGGTGCCACCGCGCAAGAGGTCCATGATACATTTACCTGTACGACCGCAACGGTATCCGGCTGTACAAAAAGAAGTAATATGCCCCATCTCGGCCAGATCACGGATCAACTCATCGAGCGATCTTGTGTCACCTAAGATGAACTGCTGTTTGTTCTTCTCCTGCGCGGTCACGGCATCTGAATATCCGCCGATCGTGATACGGGACGAGGCGTCCATCTGCGTGATCCCCATCTGCACCGCCTCATTACGGATCGATGCTTTCTCACGCGCCGTGATGATCATACCCGTATATGGCACCGCAAGACGGATGATCAGCATGATCTTCTTGAAATCCTCATCGTTCACTAGGTGGGGCCAGTCAGGCGTGATCATGGAATTCAGCGCCGGAACAAGGCGCGGGAAAGAGATCGTATGCGCACCGATGCCGAGCTTCTTCTCAAGCGCCTGTGTATGATAAATAAGTGCCATGAGCTCAAAACGCCAGTCATAAAGCCCAAACAAGGCCCCTATCCCGACGTCGTCGATCCCCGCCTCCATCGCACGGTGCATACAATACAACCGCCAATCGTAATTCCCTTTGATCGTATTCGCTGGATGCATCTTGGCATAAGTTTTCTTGTGATACGTTTCCTGGAACACCTGATACGTCCCGATCCCTGCCTCATTGATCTTCTTAAGGTCATCGATACAGAACGCCGGCGCATTCACATTCACCCGTCGGATAGCCCCATGGCCATTGCGGGTCTTCACACGCACGGAATAGATCGTCTTTAAACTGTTAACAATATAATCCACATCATTCTTCGGGTGCTCACCGTAAACCACAATAAGGCGCTTATGCCCTATCTTTCCGGCGAGAACCTCCACTTCCTGACGGATCTCATCATCACTTAAAACCTTGCGGCAAGCCGTAGCATTATCATTATTGAACCCGCAATACGTACAGCGGTTCACACAATAATTCCCGAGATAGAACGGCGCAAAAGTAACGATGCGGTTGTCATAGATCTTGAGTTTGATCGCAAGCGCTGTCTGACGCATTTCCTCGAGCAAACCCTTGTCGTTAACATTGATCAAGACCGCCACTTCTTCGGGCGTTAGGTCCTTGATCGCCATGGACTTGGCCAGGATATCCCTGACCTGTTTCGCATCCGGTGCTTTAGGCGCATCCTTGATCTGCCGCTCAATGAGATCATCGTCGATGAAATTGCGTCCGTTCTCTAAATATTTCGTGATCTCATCTTCCTTGATACGTTTTTGTATCCAGGACCCTGGGGCTGTTATTGGGACTGTCATCTTCTTTCTCCTTATATGCCTTACGCGGAACCCTTAAGGTCTTGCGTTCAGCGCTTGTTAGTTTCCCGTTCAAAAGCATCCAATGCCGCCGGAAAAGGCGACAATACCCGTTTTAATACACCCTGCACCAGCGATATCCCCACACCGTAATTTGTGATCGCCACATCTTTTTCTTTCGCCTGATGGATACGAAAAAGCATTTCCCCTCGAGTGAGCATACACGACCCACAATGAACAACGAGTTTATATTCTTTTAAATTCGCGGGATAATCCCGCCCCGCATAATGATCGATCACCAAGTCCCCGCCAACATATTGCCGCAACCAGCGCGGGATCTTAACGCGCCCGATATCATCCTCAGCCGCATGATGCGAACAACTCTCAGCAATAAGAACACGATCCCCCGGACGCAAGCGATCGATCGCCGCTGCTCCCCGTGCAAGCTCAATCAGATCCCCTTTAAAACGCGCAAACAAAATAGAGAACGTGGTGCACGGCACATCAAGCGGTGTATCTGCTGCCATTTTCATCACGACCTGCGAATCACAAACGACCAGATCCGGCGGAACTTTCAAACGCCTCAACAAGGGTGCATATTCCCGCTCTTTCACAACAACCACGGATGCATCATTATCCAACGCATCTCTGATCGCCTGCACTTGAGGCAAAATAAGACGCCCTTTGGGTGCCTGAAGATCGATCGGCACCACCATCACGATCATCCCGCCCGACGGAACAAGATCACCTATCAATGCCGGCGGCCTTAAAAAGTCTTCCGGGCACAACTGGATCAGATAACGCTTCAATTCATTAAGTGCCACCTCACGCCCGTCTAGTAAAACGCTCGAAACTAAAACGATCCGCTCAGAAAACTTCTTAAGTTCACTTAAAGATGAAATCTCCGGTGCGCGAACATCCACTTTATTAATAATGAACACGAACGGCTTCTTCTTTTCAACCAATTCAGCGGCCAGGGCCCTTTCAACATCACCCCACACCCCCGGCTCCAAGAGAACCAGCGCAATATCCGAACGGTCAATGGCCCGACGGGTGCGTTCAACACGTTTTTCACCCAACAAAGAACTGTCATCCAACCCCGCCGTATCAAGGAAGACCACCGGCCCCAAGGGTAAAAGCTCCATGGTCTTTTCAACAATGTCCGTCGTTGTCCCGGCCACGGGGGACGTGATCGCCACATCCTGCCCCGAGATCATGTTCAAGAAGCTCGACTTCCCGACATTAGCCCGACCGAAAATACCAATATGAAGACGTAAGGATTTAGGCGCTGTCTGCATACTCACCCCTTTTTCCTGTATCCTAATGACACTAGATTCTCCGGCGACAAAGTCTCACGCACTTTCTCTATACCGACCTTCTTTTCAAGGAACATTCGCAGATTCCCACCGCCCTGAACATCAAAATCCTTAAGAAGTGCCGCGCACGCGTCATACCCCAACTGCGGCACGAACGCTGTCACGATCGAACGGTTATGATCAAAATATTGCCGGCACTGTACCTCATCCGCAACGATCCCATCAATATGCAACGCAAAGGCTTTATTCACATCCCTTAACAGTTCGATCATAAAAATAAGTTCCGACGCCAAGAGTGGCATGAACTCATTGATCTGAAGCGTCCCACGCGATGCCGCTTCTGTCACCAAGAAATCTCCTGCCATGACCTTAAGCCCTGCCTGCATCACGCTCTCTAAAAGCACAGGGTTCACCTTCCCCGGCATGATCGAACTTCCCGCCTGAAGCGCGGGTAGATGGATCTCGCCAAGCATATTGAGCAAACGAAGGTCCCCGGCGATCTTAACCAAGTTTGACGCATGCGCCTTAAGGATCCCCGACGCCTCAACGAACACATCTGCATTGGACGTTTCTGCCACAGGATTCTCCCCGCGTGCAAGCCCCATCCCCGTCAGCGCCCTTAATTTCTCAATGACCAAAAAGATATATTCACGCGGCGCCCCAAGCCCTGTGCCCACCGCTGTCCCGCCGAGATTAACGACCCTGAGCCTCTCTTCACATTTAAACGTCCGCCAGCGGTCGCGTGATATGGCCTCAGCCCACGCTGAGAACTCGGCACCGAGCGTCATCGGGACCGCATCCTGAAGTTCACTCCGTCCGATCTTAACAATACCCGCAAATTCTTTTTCTTTCCTCTGAAACGCCCCCTGAAGCATTGCCACAGCTTCACTTAATTCACGCAGAAGTCCGATCCCTGCCACTTTCACCGCCGTCGGATAAACATCATTCGTCGACTGATGCATATTCACATCATCCAAAGGATGAACAAACGCACCCAGCAATTCGGAAGCACGATTTGCCACCACTTCATTCACATTCATATTCGTCGACGTCCCTGCCCCGCCCTGAAGCGCCGAAAGAACAAACGCTTCATCAAAACGCCCCGCGATCACTTCATCACACGCGGACTTTATTGCATCCGCTTTCTTAAGAGGAACATACCCCAGCTCTTCATTCGCCTCGCATGCCGCCTTTTTAACAACTGCAATGGCCTTGATGAGTGCCAAAGGAACACGCTCCCCCGGGAACGGAAAGTTCTCAAGCGCCCGCGCCGTATGGATCCCCCAACGCGCATCCGCAGGTATCATTTTCTCTCCCAGCATATCGTGTTCTTTTCTATCTTGCATAAAGCCCCCTTCACATCAATTCTTTGCCAGTGCAGACTTGACCGTCACACCCTCGATCGCCCCTAATTTCCCGGTCAATGCCCCGAGCATATCCGTCGACATATCAACCGTCAGCGTAATGACCTGACATTTACGTTCTTTATAAGGCAACCCCACCCTTGCCACAATTCCCTCTCCATATTCAGACAAAGCCTTATTCACCAAAGGCGCCGAAGCCTTCCGATCCTCAATAATGATCCCCACAAACCCCAATCTTTTTTCCATAAAACCTCCGGAATTTTATCTCAAAACAAAGCCAACCCCAAAAAGAAATCCCTCGTCCTGCACAAGGCAAGACGAGGGATCTCTAATATCCACTCTTTTTCTTACCCCTTAACTTCAGACCTTTTTAAGGTCCTGGCCGCAGGATCTCTAATTAACAATATACTCTCGTTTTATTTCACATACAAGGGGCGAGACTTGTAGTGAGTATGAAGCAACTTATGCGCTTTATGACTGAGCGGCTTCTCCAGAAAATCTTTATAAAGTTCCTGCACATAAGGATTTTCATGCGAACAACGCTTGGTCATCGCCGCATCTTCATCATAAAGACCCTTGGCGCGCTGTTTTCTGATGTCGTCAGTTACCATATAAGGCTGACCACCGCCACCCACACATCCGCCGGGGCACGCCATGACCTCAATGAAATGGTACGGCACGGGCTGACCATTCTTGATCGCATCCCTCACCTTATCCATGACAAACTTGACGTTCTTAAGACCATGGGCCACCGCGATCTTGACCTCCGTACCCTTGACGTTCACGGTCGTTTCTTTTACACCCTCAAGACCACGCACTGCCTGAAAATTCACATCTTTCAGGTTCTCACCTGTGATCGCGAAATAAGCCGTGCGAAGCGCCGCTTCCATAACACCACCCGTGGCGCCAAAGATCGTGCCTGCACCCGCATAATCACCGAGCATCAGGTTCGCATCCTCATCCGGCAGTTGATTAAAATCAATACCTGCCTGTTTGATCATACGAATAAGCTCACGCGTCGTCAAAGATACATCAACATCCTGAAATCCTGATGCCGACATATCTTCCGTACGCGAGATCTCATATTTCTTCGCCGTGCATGGCATGATCGAGATCACCTTGATCTTCGCAGGATCAATGTTCTTTTTTTCGGCATAATAGGTCTTGGTCATCGCCCCGACCATTTCATGCGGACTCTTGGCAGATGAGAACAGGCTGATCATATCCCCGTAATACTTTTCAAGATAATCAACCCACGCCGGACAACAACTCGTAATAAGAGGCAGCGGCCCCTTCTTATTAACAAAACGCTCAACGAACTCGGTCCCCTCTTCCATGATCGTCAGATCCGCACCGAAATTCGTATCGAACACCGTCTTGAAACCCAAACGACGCAACGTCGCATAAAGTTTCTTGGTCAAGTTCGTTCCCACCGGATAACCAAACCCCTCGCCAACGGCCACACGGACCGCAGGAGCGATCTGCACCACGCAATATTTATCAGGATCCTGCAAGAGCGACCAGACCTTCTGGGTCTCGTCATTCTCAAAAATAGCCCCCGTCGGACAATGAGCCGAACACTGCCCGCAACGGACACACGGCGACTCGGCCAGTTTAATGTCCCCTGCCGGTGAAATGCGTGTCTTAAACCCGCGATCAATGAACGACAACGCCCAGACATCCTGCATATTCTGACACGCATCGATACAACGCCCGCACTTGATGCATTTTTTTGGATCCAGGATGATCGTCCCCGTGGAACAGTCCACCGGGATCTCAGGAAGAATACGTTCGAAATTGTCCTCACGGATCCCGAATTCCGCGCAGATCTTCTGTAGTTCGCAATTATTATTACGCCCGCACACCAGACAATCCGTCGGGTGATTGGACAAAATAAGCTCAAGCACCGTGCGGCGGGTCGCCACGATATCAGGGTCATGGGTGATAATATCCATCCCCTCTTCGAGCGGTGTGCAGCAGGCGCGCAGCATTTTGCGGTTATTCTTCGCCTTGACGATGCAAATACCACAACCGGCAGATGCGGTCAGGTCAGGATGTTTACACAAGGTCGGAATATTGACCTGAACTTTTCTTGCGGCATCAAGAATGGTCGTTCCGGCGTCAACTTCGACGGGGTTGCCATTGATGATCGCTTTGATTTTCGTTACAGTTGCCATTTTAGTCTATCTCCTTTTGCCTTATTGGCGGATAACAGCGGTGAATTTGCACACATCAAAACACTGGCCGCAGCTGATACACTTGGCCGCATCGATCGTATATTTCTCCTGACGGGTCCCTGTGATCGCATCCGCCGGACAAACCCTGGCACACATCCCGCAACCCGTGCACTTTTCCTTATTGATCGAATAAGACACGAGGCTCGCACATTTCCCTGAAGGACACTTGTGGTCGATCACGTGCGCGCGGTATTCTGCCATAAAATATTTCAAGGTTGAAAGCACCGGATTAGGTGCTGTCTGACCTAAGCCACAAAGGGATGCTTTCTGCATCGCCTGAGCGATCTGCTCGAGCTTCTTAAGATCATCTTCCGTTCCCTTACCCTCGGAGATCTTCTTTAGAATGACCAGCATCTGCGTTCCGCCAATACGGCACGGCGCGCACTTGCCGCAGGATTCATCCACACAAAAACCAAGATAGAACTTGGAGATATCAACCGCACAGTCATTCTCATCGAGAACGATCATGCCGCCAGATCCCATGATGGAACCAAGCTTCTGAAGGCTTTCATAACCGACCGGTGTATCGAAGAACTGTTCTGGGATAACACCACCGGATGGACCACCTGTCTGGATGGCCTTGATCTTGCGGTTTTCAAACACGCCGCCGCCAATATCAAAAACGATCTCGCGAAGCGTGATCCCCATCGGGACCTCAACAAGACCGGAATTCCTCACCTTGCCTGTAAGCGCAAAAACCTTGGTGCCCGTCGATCCCTCAACACCGATCTTGCCGAACGCCTCTCCCCCATGAAAAAGAATATAGGAAATATTCGCCAGTGTTTCGACATTGTTGATGACGGTCGGCTTGCCCCATAATCCCTTTACTGATGGGAACGGCGGACGTGGCCGAGGATATCCGCGAAGCCCTTCAACTGAGGCAATAAGCGCTGTTTCTTCACCACATACGAACGCACCCGCGCCAAGGCGGATCTCAATATCAAAATTGAACGAACTCCCAAGGATATTCTTCCCCAAAAGCCCCTTCGTATAACACACGTCAATGGCCTTCTGGATACGCGCGACCGCCAAAGGATATTCTGCACGGATATAAAAAATACCCTGCGTGGCGCCGATCGCAAGCCCGCCGATCATCATGCCTTCGATAACAGAATGAGGATCGCCTTCGAGCACTGAACGATCCATATAAGCACCCGGATCGCCCTCGTCCCCGTTACAAATGATATACTTCAGATCGCCCTTGATGCCGCGCGTGATATTCCACTTCATCCACGTCGGAAAACCAGCACCGCCGCGGCCTCTTAAACCCGCCTTCTTCATTTCCTCGATCACTTTTTCCGGCCCCATGGCAAGCGCTTTGGCAAGCCCCTGGTATCCGTCAACAGCGATATATTCCTCAATGCTCTCCGGATCGATCACGCCGCAATTACGAAGCCCCAAACGCATCTGTTTGTTTTTCTTATCGAGCAAGAGATCTTGGACCTTCTCGCCCTTTTGGATCGTCTTCTCAATGATCTCGCCGATACGCGCCGCATCAAGGTTCACATAAATAAAACCCTCAGGCAGGATCTTGGCAACGATCCCCTTGTTATACACACCGATATCAGCGACCGTCACGACCTGCGCCGCGTCTGAAAGCCCGCGCTCTCTTAACTGGGTGGTGAACGAAACAGAAAAATCACGGAGCGCTTTCTTTTGATCTCCGTTCGTATCTTGGATCAGGATCCGTTTCATGATAATTTCCCTTTATTAAGTTTAGATTTCGTAAATATGACCTTCGACCAATTTCTTCTGACACACATGTTCTTCGATGATCTTATGCGCAACATCCTTATTGACCTTGCCGTAGAACACGCGCGGCGCGCCTTCGACATTCACTTCCACCAAAGGCTCGGCGGAACAAAGGCCGACACATCCGCACTTTTTGATCTCAATGGTCAAATTACGCGCCTTGGACTCTTCGAGCAGCGCTTCAAAAACTTCCTTGGCACCCGCCGCAACACCACAGGTCGAATATCCGACATGGATCCAGTTCTGCGCGCTTTTCTTCTGCGTTTCTTCTTTTATAGCATTAAGCTGATCAATGGTCATGATAGATTCCCTTCAATTTTTTGATACTGCTTTTGAATGCTCCGCGATGATACCGGCGACATCAGCACGTTTCACGGCGCTATATACCTTTTCATCCACCGTAATGACCGGCGCCAACCCGCAACATCCCAGGCAACGGACGATCTGCAAATGAAAAATACCATCCTTGGTAGTAGCCCCTTCCTCAACATGGAGCAAATGACGGATCTCATCAATGAGCGCCGGAGCACCCTTCAAATAACAGGCTGTCCCAAGGCAGACAGAAATATTGAACCGTCCGGGCGGCTGTAATTTGAAATAATTATAAAATGTAAGCACTTCATAGATCCTGGCAAGAGGAGAATCGCTTTGACGGGATACTTCGAGTGCCGCCTCGCGCGGGACATAACCATAGCGGTCCTGAATATCATGAAGGATCATAATGAGGTTCCCCTCTTTATCCTTCCAGCGCGTAACGACTTCTTTAACGTCGTTCACCAAGTTTTCAACAACCATATCCGCTCTCCTTGTAAGATTAATCGAGAAATGTTCGTTGATTATAAACACCCCCTCTAAATGACGCAAGGAAATTATTCTATCTTCTGGCATCGACGAGGAATAGAGAATTATTCTCGATTGAACAGCGGGGACAAGTTGGCTTTACAAAGAAATACATGCGACCATTGCTTTTTCGGGCTAAAATACCCCTATGGCAGGCATTATTTCCTCTCCTAAACCAGTTATCTGCTCATTATGCCCCCATCATTGCTGTCTTAAAGAGGGTCAACACGGCAACTGTAGCGCCCGCGGCAATATCAATGGAAAGATCACTCCTCTTTTTTATGGGAACCTTTGCTCTTGTCATATTGACCCCATTGAGAAAAAACCATTCTTCCACGTCCTACCGACAGCCCAGGTCTTATCCGTGGCCTCTGCGGGATGCAACCTTCACTGTTCTTTTTGCCAGAACTGGAGCATCTCCCAGGAAATACCGGATAAAAGCCACACCACCCGTCTCACGCCTGAGAATGCCATCAACCTCGCGATCGAACATTCATGCCCGGCGATTGCCTACACCTACAGCGAACCTCTTGTATCCTATGAATACACCTATAACACCTCTGTCATAGCCCACAAAAAAGGGCTCCTTAATCTTCTGGTCACCGCAGGTTATATTGAACAGCGGCCGCTCAAAGAATTATGCCCCCTCATTGATGGCGCTAATGTGGATCTCAAAGGGATCACCGACACTTTTTACCAGACCATGACGCGCGCCACACTTAAACCCGTGCTGGAAAGCATCATCACCTTGAAAAAAGAAGGCGTTTGGGTCGAGATCACCAATCTCCTCATCCCGACAAAGAATGACAACGACAAAGATATCCGCGCCCTGGCCCATTGGGTCAAAGACAACTGCGGCGCCGACACCCCCCTTCACTTCTCACGCTTCTGGCCCATGCACAAAACAATGGACCTTAAAACCACGCCACCTGAAACCCTCAAGCGTGCTCGCCTGATCGCCCAGGCCGAAGGACTACATTTTGTTTATACGGGCAATCTTCCCGGAGATGCCGGAGAAAATACTTCGTGTCCGTCTTGCCATGAGCTTCTCATTGAACGCCACGGCTATCAGATCCTGCAGAATAAAGCTCCTCAAGGAAAATGCCATAACTGCGGCACATCTCTGC
Organism: Candidatus Omnitrophus sp.; assembly: GCA_020719005.1. Lineage (GTDB taxonomy): Bacteria > Omnitrophota > Gorgyraeia > Zapsychrales > Fredricksoniimonadaceae > DYQZ01. The sequence goes on along the minus strand of DYQZ01000023.1, from coordinate 6,705 downwards.
CAGGGATCTGGAAATAAAAAAGGACAGGCATAAACCTGTCCTTCTTTATTGCTGAATTGACTAAAATATTACTTGTTCATATTCTGCTTGTTATAAAAATCCCACAGCATTTTCGCCGCAAGATCTTTTCCGCCGAGACCGAATGCCAAGGCAAGCGCAAAACAGACAGCCGCAAAAAAGACCTGGAACGTCGTGCTGACAAAGAACGTCGAGATATTAAGCTGGTCCAGTGTCATGACAGCCGTAAAGATCAGGATGCCACCCTTGGCAATGCTTGACAATAATTCAGCCCTGGCCACATTAGCATTCGACGCCGCCGCCTTCACAATGCCTGACACCAGATTCGCCGCGAACATACCGATGAGCGCAACAAAGACCGCTGTCGCCACATTCGGAATATACCCGACCACTTTCTCCATCAAATGAGCCGCAACAGCAAGACCGAGAGAATCAACGACCACTGCAAAAATAACGACCATGAACACCCAATACACAAGAGCACTCACCAAACCCGCCGCAGAAAGAGCAACACTTCCTTTTGAAAGAAGCTCGCTCAACCCTATCCTCGCAGAAAAATCATTGAATTTGATCTGATCAAGGAATTTCTGCACCAGACCGCTCAACACCTTCGCCACGATCCAGCCGACAAGCAATATCAACAACGCGCCAATGAGTTGCGGAATGAAACCAGCGACCTTATCCAACATCGTCTTGACCGGTTCCCAAATGATCTGTTGCCATCCTGCCATATACTCTTCTCCTTGTAGTAGGTTAATACACGATCTTTAATGCAGATGTTATCTTACATCAATTGCCCTTAATAAGCTTCTATTTTCTCTTGTTATTCTGTTTTATCGGAACTTCTTTAGAAACCTCGAACACTGCCCAGCCGATAGATTTAAAAAAGGCCAAAATACTTTTTACCAGCAAATAGAACATATACGGCGCAAATAAGATGCGCGCATCCGTAAAGAACCCGCCTTCATCCGTGAACATACCCGTCAAATACATAGGCACAGAAATGCACATCATCCATAACAACCCCAAAAATACAAAACGCATCCACTCTTCTGCAAAAGCCTTTTCCCTCAAACTGGTAAAAAAGAAATTGGATGTCAAATACGCCCAAACAATAGACCGACCCAACAGCCATAAAGAACGGACGAACAGATACACCAGATACGGTCCTGTCATGATCAGAATGTTCTCTAACAAGTCCGCTTTATTATCAAAAGATTTGGATAAATACAGAGGAAAAGCCATGGCCGCAGCCCAGAAAAACCCGATCACCAGAAGCATCAACCATTCAAACGCGAGGAACTTCTTGAACTTGAATAACATGTCGACTTCTCCTTAGGATCCATTGCAGTAATGTTTTTTATTCTATAACGATGAACGGGAATTGGCAACACAGAGAAATTTTTCTTTTCTTCTTCTTATCTGCCAAAAGCGATCACAAACACACCAGCGACCATCAGAAGCACCGCAAGCAACCGACGCCGACCTCCTTTTTCCCCAAAGAATATCACGCCCCACAGCGAACTCATCACCACACTGGTGCGCTTGACCGCGATCACATAGGACACTTTAGTCATCAGGATCGCCTGCATCTGAAAGACCATCACAAGCCCCATGGTCCCGCCGATCAACAAAAACACGGGCCACTTGGATCTGATCTGCTTCAACGGCTCCTTGACCTTCAACAGCATAATAACCCCGAGAAATACAGATACAGCCGTATTAAGTGCAATACTCCATACCAACGGAGATGACTGCATCACGCCGATCTTATCAATATTCCCGCCGATACTGAAAAGAACAGCAACGATGAGCATATAACGTGTGCCACGTGAACGCAATAGTGCCCTGAGTGGAGTTAAAGGATTCCCGTTGGAAGGATCATAGAAAAGAACATACGACCCGGCGAGAATAAGAAAGATACCTATAAGTCCGACAACACTGGGCACCTCATGGAGCATCAAAGGAGAGGTCACCAGAAGAAAAAGCGGCGTAAAAGAAAGCATCGGAATACTAAGCGAAAGGTCTGCCGCCTCGATGGCCTTAAAAAAGAAAAGGGATGCCACTGTAAGCGACACTGTTCCAGCGAATAAGACCGGCCAGAAAAGAGGCCCAAGAATGACCGTCTTTTGTGTAAATAGAAAACAACCCGGGACAGGAATAGAAAAAAAAGGCCAGGCCCATGCGGTTACATAAGGACTGACCTTTGATGATATTTTTTTAGCAAGAACATCCTGAACAGAGGTAAGCACCGCGACCAGAAATGCTAAAAAGATCCACATCTGCTTGCCTCGCTGATCACGCCTTGCTTTGAATAACCCTCAAGAGCTCCCGCGCGGCTTCTTCCGGCCCCTTGCGCTCCCACCCGACCATCCCCAGACGGCTGCGCATCTGACCGACAAAAATACCCTGCTTGAAGAACGCCTCAAAATATTTCTTGGCCAAAGGATCATGAACTTCCTTATATTGCGCAGGGCCGAACGGATTCACAAAATACGTATGCACAAGCCCCGTCGATGACGTAGTGCCTTTGCTCATTGCGGTCCCTTCACGAAAAACGCTCATCGCCTTTTCTGCGTCCGTAAAATGCTCAATGATCGGGTGATCTTCATCGATCATGCCATAATTATTCGCATACAAAATAAAATCTATCTTCTCACCCTTGATAACCTGATCATAGGTCGTGACTGGAATAATGATACGCGCATTCACCTGATTCGCATTCATGATAATGGCACGGTCGATCTGTCCGAGCGCATAACCGGGTTGAAGGTCATCAAGCCTGAGGAACGCCCCGATCTCGGTACCATACCCGAGAATAGTTCCGTCGGACGCAATGCGGATAGAACCCATGTCATCGGCAATGATGATGAAGTCCTGGATCTCATCCTCACCAAGGCTCCGCAAGGCCTCTAGTGTTTCTGATTTGCCCGCGCCGGTGTCCCCGATAAAAAGAACAGTGCGGTCAATATTGCCTTTAAGAATGACACGCACCAGCGCCCCGTGGAACGGCAAGATACCGCGCTTCATCATGATGATATTATGCAATGTTAAGACCATCTTTTTGAGATAACCAAAATATCCAAACTCGGGTTTAAGCGGGACCGCGGCGACTAAAAGATTATTCTTCTGATCATCGAAAAAGACCTGCTTCGACGGAAAACGCTCTAGCAGTGATTCCGGCACGCCATAAGCATAGATCGCATCCGGCGGACGCACAAGATCCTCATCCTCGGCCATCTGGAACAAATTACAGAGCGAATGCCCAAGCTCGGCATAACTTAAATGAAAATAGATCAAAATAACAAGCTCGCCGACCTTCGCCGGATAACACAGCCATTCACGGCTGTTGATATCGATCCCTTTCAAAGGATTCTCTTCAACGCGCTCCGCGCGTCCGGTACGCTTGTTCATCGTAGGATTTAAAATAAGAGGCGGATAAATAAGCATCTGCCTCATCATCGGGACCTTGTTCAATGCCGCATACTCTTCAGGCAAATCCGCCGCTTTAACCACCGCAATGGTCGACACCTCGGCGCCGGCCGCGACCTGACGGTAAATACGCGGATGGTTGCCACTCACATTTTCCTGGATATCGCGGTACATACTGCGGATAAGATTGGTCAGCTGGCCGATCGTCTCGTTAAAGGTGCGATAGGGCCGCTTGTCCCAGTTGCGCCCTTTTGAGTCGGAAGAAACAATGAAACGATCAAAACTGCGCCAATAATTATACAGATTTTCGATAAAGTCATTGAACAGCGTCGTATTCTTAAGAAGAACCCGCGCGCCCGGGACAACATTCGGCACAAGGCTCGCCGGCATCTTTGTCAGGAATTTCAGCGTTTCGATCAACGTATCAATATCTTTCGGCGTCACTTCCCGCTTTTCAAAAACATCGAGCAAAATAGAATGACGTTTGACCAGTTTTTGCACGGCCTCATCGACAATACCGCGAAAAAGTTCACTGGAGATCACTTCTTCTGCAGAATCACAGATCCTGTCCTGGATATGCAAAATGATCTTGTTATCAAAAATGTCGTACGACTGCATAAAACCCTCTTTTAATTGATTTACCTGCCAAATCGCGAATGACTGCAACGCCGATGGAGCGAAACATGTTCCACTGCTTTCCTGAATGCCTGATTAATGGGCATCATATCCACACCGATCGACGGATCAAGCGATGCCGCTGTCATCAGATACTCAGACATCGACGGCGCATGAACAGCCCCCAAAACGACATCGTCCTGTATCTTTTCTATCTCATCCGTATCGCGCTCTTTAAGGGCCTTGCACGCAACGAACCGCATCACACCGCGCTTATCAACACTCGCCGAGAATCCAAAGAAACGGCAAATGAACGGACGCATCGCATAACACGCGCACCGGCCATAATGTTCTTTGCCCGGCTGTGGCTCATAAAAGACACATCGCCCTGAAGATCCTGCGGCTTGGGCTTTGGCATACCACGCCTCTGCATCTCCTTGACGGATAAGCGCATCCGCTAGCGGGAACATTTCAGCCTCGGACGCCTCGACGGTTGAACAGGCACAACAATGCCCACAACCTTCGATACACGACAACTTCGTCTTTTTCTTGAATATCTCAATATCCCGGTCGAGTGCACAATAGGCCGCTTGGATCTTTCTTATTTTGCCATCCAACATGCTGTGATAGCGTCCTGAAAGAATATCCACGAGCCGGCTTAATATGCTTTTGACCGAAGACATAACAAAAAACTCCTGGAACGGAAGCCTATAATATCAATATTTTATTGCGGTGCAAGGGAATTTTTGAATGAGATATTCTTTAAAAAATGCTGCTCTTAATAATCAAAAAAGCTTTATTTTACCGCTTTTCTCATCTGGTTCCGCTGAACGCTGGCTGTATATTCAAAGGGAGAGAGTTCTTTGGCTTGACGTGCATATTTAATTGATGTCTCGCGGTCACCGAGCCGCGCATAAATATCACTTAACATATAATGATTTGAATACAAAAGAGGCTCACGGCGCACGGCTTCAAGAAAATTCACCTCGGCCAAACGCAAATGATATTCCTTGCCACTTGAGCGAAAGATCTGCACCGCAAGATTTCCGGCGGCAACAGGATACGCCGCAGACCAGCGGTCGAACAAAGATCCCTGCACAAAAGCCTGTCCAGCGGTATTGAGATCCCTTGACCGCAGGGCCATGCTCCCTTTGTAATACCACAAGCAGCCTAAGCACATATCCCAGGAAATAACAAACATGATAATCACCGAAAATACCGTCAACACTGTTGGATAAAACGCCTGTTTCGGTTGGACTTTAGGCTTTTTTTCCTGTGAAAGAAGAAATGCGGTGAACAATGCCAAGAACGCCCACCCATGGACAGCGATATTCGGCTTGATAAAGGTAAAACTAAAGACATTATCAATAAAGAATGCCAGGAGCCCCCAACCTAACGCCATATTGATCCATGCCTCAGGCTCCTTCAGACCGCGTGCCAACACACGCCGGAGGAGCATCGCAAAAACGCACAAAAACCATATCATGCCGGCAAATCCTAATAACCCGGCCTCAAGCCACCACTGCAAATACGTATTATGCGGATAATTAGTGATCCCCTCAGATCCGCTCACCAGCGGACGGGACACCTGCCCGTATGTGCCAAAACCATGCCCAAGAAAAGGCTTCTGTGCTATCAACTTCAATGTATGTTCATAATAAACTTTACGCGGCGCAACGGCACTCGTGAAATTCTTACGCACGATCACAACAACAAAAAGCAGACCAAGCACAACGGCTGTTGCGATCATGACCATCTTCATACGGGGGGGCAACGATCTGAACAAGAATGTCATCATAAAAGGGACCATCAAGAGTGATGCCAGGACAAGGCTCGTCCATCCCAGAAAAGAAAACGTGAACAAGAGCCCCAAGGCTGTCAACACTCCCATCGCCACGAATGACCATTTCTTCCACCCTTGGGAAAAAAATGCGCCGAGCCCGATAAATGGAAAAGACAATAGCAAATAGCCTGCCAAAGAATTCGGCCAGCCGATGAACGATGTTACCCGTCGGTTCATCATAATATACTGAATATCACGCCTCTCTTGTGCCAGGGCTTTCTCCATAGGCAAGGACATGAGCACAAAAAAATCCTTGATGGCAAAAACAGCGGTCAGAACAGCACCTGCCACCATCGCCCAAAGAAAGAATTTTCTTCTGGACGGAGAATCCAGGCAATCAACAAGAATGATAAAAAGAGCAACACCGGCGAGAAAAGAAATAACAAGACGCAGTGTTACCGCGACATCCGCTGTATAAAATAAAGACAGGACAGCGGCAATGGACATGACACCCATCGGCCACTCAAAACCCGTCTTGGAGAATGCTTCTCTGCGAAAAATCTTGGATACCCCGAGCACCACTGCCACAAGAAAGATCAATGAAGCAATGAGGATGTTCGATCCGTCCTCTTTCAGAAAAAGATCCAGGTTCGGCATCAATTTCCATATGATCAGGCGCAAAAAGATGATCGCGGTAATAGCAGTGAGCAACGCGTCCTTGAACTTGAATTTCATCATATTTGTTAAACCCAGCTAAATTGTATTTTATTGAGCTTTAATGTAACACATCCATTATCCGGACACATCAAGAAAAATTAGGGACACGATGAATTTCTTTATTGTTAGTAGAAAATTCA
>DYQZ01000077.1 GCA_020719005.1 Candidatus Omnitrophus sp. | reverse complement strand
CAGCTAAAAAAGGATCCAGCGCCGCGCTTCCTGTGACACCTAAAATAACAATATCAACATCTTTAACAGACGCTATCTCCGGCAACCCCGTCTCTGCCTCCACCAACCGCAGAGAACGTTTTAATACACCTGTAAGTTGAAGACGAGATAAACCTTCTTTTGAAAGAGCCGCATACTTAGGCCGAAAACGTTTGATCTGCTCTGCCATGAGATCCGCGTTATCCCAGGCCGTCAGCGCCACCACTTCAAAACGATCCCGGAGACGCCACAGGACATCTAACGCGTTGATGCCGATCGACCCCGTTGAACCAAATACCGCAACACGTTTCTTGACCATACCTGTTTTCCTGATCACTTTATTAAGTTCAGCGTCGAACTCATATACAGATAAAACGCAGGCGCCGAGAACAAGAGACTGTCGATCAGATCCAACACCCCGCCCATACCCGGCAATAAACTACCCGAATCTTTCACCTGACAATCACGTTTAATAAGAGACTCTGAAAGGTCACCCAACTGCCCAAGCCCCCCGAAAAAACACCCCAACAAAGCCACATAAAAGATCGAGAAATGAGGCAACCGAGGTAAAAAAGAGATCATAAGCACGGCCACCAGCGCACTGAAAAATAACCCACCTAATGTGCCTTCAACCGATTTGTTAGGACTTACTTTCGGCAATAAAGGATGTTTCCCGATCCATGATCCAACGAGAAGTGCTCCGATATCCCCTGACTTAGTCACCGCAACAATAAAAGCAACAAGCTTCATCCCGTCGCTTCCTGGAAGAAGATAGCTCGTCTTGACCAAAAAACTAAAAAACCATGATACATACAACACACCGAACAATGTCGTCGATAATCCAAGGATCGCGTTCTTATTATCCTCTCTTGAAAATTGCAACAGAAGGATGGTGAGAAATGCGCACACAATAAAAAGAAGTTCCCAATTCCTGGTCAACTCAAACTGCGCAAAGATCGATAATGGGATGAGGACGCCGATGAATATCCCTGTGTAACTATAAATAGGGATATCCTTTTTCTTGATCAAATAAAAGAATTCATACAATCCGCCGGCGGTCAACAAACAGATCACCACAATGAATATCCAGCTGTTCAACATTGCCAGAGAGGCTATCAGCGCAGCACAGGTCCCGGTCAAAACCCGTTTCAGATTCATGATCAGCTCCTTTTCTTTTCTGGCGCAGCCACATCAATAGCGCCAAAACGACGTTCCCGCTTACTATAATCAACAAGAGCCTTGTTAAATTCTTCCACCGTAAAATCAGGCCAGCATTTGTCCGTGAAATAAAACTCTGCATACGACAATTGCCATAGAAGAAAATTACTGATGCGCGTCTCACCGGAAGTGCGTATCAAAAGGTCCGGGTCTGGAAGCCCTGCGGTATAAAGACGTGCCGAGAACGCTTCATCTGTAACACCTTCTGCAGAGATCCTTCCTGCCACCGCATCTTGCACCAAAGATCTAACAGCATCCAGGATCTCCTGACGTCCGCCGTAATTAAAAGCAATATTAAGGACCATCCCCGTATTCTTCGCCGTCTCTGCCGTTACCCGGTCAAACGTTTCCAGAACCCCCTCTGGAACACCCGCACGGCGTCCAGAAACCCTGAAGCGAACATTTTTCTCACACAACTGCTTTAATTTCTGCCCGAGCACATTGATCATCGTCTGCATGAGCATCGATACTTCTGCTTCAGGCCTGGTCCAGTTCTCGGTCGAGAATGTATAAAGCGTTAAGGCCTTGACCCCTGCATTCGACGCCGCCTCAATGATCTCACTCACACGTTTAACGCCTTCAAGATGCCCCTGCGTCCGCAGAAGCCCGCGCGCCTTGGCCCAACGGCCATTACCATCCATGATGATCGCGATATGCACTGGGATCGACATATGTCTTTCTTCTTTTTTACTGGAAAATAAAAAGAGGGACTCTCATCCCTCATCACACGCACACGCAAAAAAGCACCTGATACAAGGATCTTACCGACCCGCAGGAACAGCCACAGACTGCTCAGAATTCTTTAAAGACGCTTCCATTCTTTCCATCGCCGCCTTTTCCTGCAAAAGAGCCTTTTCTCTTTCTTCCGCCTTAGCAAGAGCCTCGGCAACACGTGCATCAGCCTCATTCTTCAACGCCTCAAGAGACTCTCTTTTCTCTTTAGCATCCTGAAGATCTTTTTCAAGCGTCTTTTTCACAAGGCTCGACTGGTCCAGCTGGCCTTTTAATTCAACGTTCTCATCTTTTTGCTTATCCAGCGTTTCCTGTATCCTAGAAAGTTTCACCTGCGCTGTCTGCAGATCAGCTTCCAACTTCTTGATACGATAATCCCCTTTTTGAAGCTCTTCTTCCGCCGTCATCCTGTTGTAGCGTTCTTGTTCAAGGATACGGGTCACATCAGTATTTTCTTTATTATAACGGATCAATAAAAGAATACTTATCGTCGCAACCAGCAAAACGATGAAGAGAATGGCATTCTTCACGTATCCCTCTTTCCTGTTACTGTGTTTGTTCGTCCACAGGTTTCTTCACTACACGCGGAAGGATCACGATCTCAACGCGACGATTACGCTGACGGCCTTCTTTTGTATCATTAAGTGCCACCGGACGATATTCACCATACGCCAACGCACACAAACGTTCAGGGGCTATCCCTTTATCGACAAGATAATGCAACACACTTAATGCACGACCTGACGAAAGCTCCCAATTGGACTTCCATGAAGAATGTTTGATCGGGTCATTATCCGTATGCCCCTCAACACCCACATTCAGGTCCTTAACAGTGGTCCCAAGCACGGAAAATACCTTTTCCAATGACGCGAGTGACGCCTGTTTCAAGTCAACCTTACCAGAATCAAATAAAACCTCGGCGACAAAAGTGATGACCAACCCCTTCTCAAGCATTTCGACCTTGACCTGCTTGTCAGAGATCTCCTGCGCGAGGCGGTCTTCCAGTTCTTTCTTGGCGCGCTCAAGCTCACTCAATTCGCTCTTCAAGCGGGATATCTTCTCAACATCCACCCTCCGCCCCTTCTGAAAAATGACCGTACATCCGCTGGAAGCAAAACTCATCAGCACAACAGCCATCACGAACATTCTAAAAGATCTATTTACCATAAACCATACCCCTGTTTTTTAAATAATACCTAAAATTATCACAGCCATTTTTCAAAGTCAAGCGCTCTCAAGAACCTAACGGACGATGATCTCATCCCTTTCTGAGCCGATTGAAATATACTTGACCGGAACCCCTACCAGTTCTTGCAAACGTTCAATATAATGGCGCGCCTGCGCCGGGAGCTTCTTGTATTCACGCACAGCCCCGATAGGCTGCTGCCATCCCGGCATTTCTTCATAAACAGGCTTTACACCGCAAAGAGCTTCATAATCATGCGGGAAATCGTTCAAGATCTTTCCCTTATATTTATAAGCCTTACACAACTTGATGGTCTTCAGTTCATCAAGAACATCAAGCTTCATGATAGCCAGTTCATCAAATCCCCCTGTGACCGCCGCATAGCGAACAAGAACACTGTCAAACCAGCCACAACGACGCGCTCTCCCTGTCGTAGCCCCGAACTCCTTACCCTTAGCGCGGATCTCATCATCCATCTTGGCATCAAACTCCGTCGGAAAAGGACCTTCCCCAACACGGGTCGTATAAGCCTTCACCGCTGCAATGACATTATCAATGCGGGTAGGAGCCACGCCACTGCCGCTCGTCACACCACCGACCGTCGTATTAGAGGATGTCACGAAAGGATAGGTACCGAAATCAATATCCAGGAAAGCCCCCTGAGCACCTTCAAAAAGAACAGACTTCTTTTTATCAATAGCATGGTTAACATAAAGTGCGGTATCACACACATACGGCTTTAGGCGACGTGAATAAACCATGTATTCATCATAGATCGGATCAAAGGCAAAACCCTTTTGATCAAAAACCTTCTTGAAATATTCATTCTTCTCGCGCAGATTGTCTTTTAATTTTGCGCTAAAAACGCGGGGATTCAGCAGATCGACCATACGGATACCGCAACGCGTGACCTTATCCGCATAGCAAGGGCCGATCCCACGCCCTGTCGTGCCTATCTTATGTTCGCGCATCTTCTCACGAAGACCGTCGAGAACTCGGTGATACGGCATGACCACATGACTGTTGACTGCGATCTTAAGCTTATCCGGCGTAACTTTAACGCCACGTTCCTTAAGGCCGTCCATCTCCTCAAGCAAGGCTTTAGGATCGACCACAACACCATTACCGATCACGCAGATCTTTCCTTCTCTAAGGATCGCAGACGGCAATAGATGGAACACATAACGTTCCTTACCAACAATAACGGTATGCCCGGCATTACTCCCGCCCTGATAACGGACGGTGAGATCAACATCTTTTGACAAAATATCGATCAGCTTGCCTTTTCCCTCATCACCCCACTGGGCTCCAACAACAACGGTATTCATGTTATCCTGACTTTATAGTTGTTTTAGATCTTAAGCATTTTAACGAACTGGATCCCTGGTGTGGCCTTTAACCCGTCGATCACGGACGCCGGCACCTGACCATCCACATTCACCACACTCACCGCGGTCGCGCCCTCTTTTTCACGGCCAAACGTGATATAGGCGATATTGACCTTGGCGTTCCCCAGCGCCGTTCCAACAGCACCCACAATACCGGGCACATCGCTATTACGGATGAACAGGATATTACCCGACGGGACTGCTTCAACATAAACATTATTGACCTTAACGATGCGTGGCTTCTTATTGGAAGCGAGCGTGCCGCAGACATCAAGTTTTTCTTTATCCGTCACAAGTTCAAGACGGATGCTATTAACGAATTCACCTTCTGCGTTCGAAAGGACTTCCTGAATATCGATCCCGCGCGCCTTAGCCAGATCAAGTGAATTGATCACATTGATATTATCCACAAGAATAGGCTTAAGGATGCCGTGAGCGATTGCCATCGTAACAGGCATCACATTATATTTTGTCAAAATACCGTTATAGGTGATCTTGATCGATTGAATACCGCCGTTCAACAACTGCCCTGCAAATTTCCCAAGTTTATCCCCGAGATCAATGTAGGGTTCGAGCATCTTGTAGGATTCCTCATCCAAGGACGGGAAATTGGCGGCATTACGGATCCCCTTACCCAACAAGGCGTCGCGGACCGCATACGCCACTTCAATAGCAACGTTGACCTGCGCCTCTGCCGTCGAAGCGCCAAGATGGGGCGTCAACACACACTGATCG
>DYQZ01000076.1 GCA_020719005.1 Candidatus Omnitrophus sp. | reverse complement strand
AATGTATGAGCTGGCAGGGGGTCGCGACAGCGTAGGCTTTAAAAGCATTGGGTAAAGAAGTGATCCTGGTCGTTGCCACAGAAGTTTTATTGAGCAGTATCTTTTCCTTGGAAATTTCAACAAAACTTGCGGGGTTATTGGAAAAGCGCGGCATTCAGATCGTTCTCAATAACGGTATCGAGGATATCTTAGGTGAAACAGAGGTCAAGGCTGTCCGTCTCAAGTCTGGGAAAGTGTTGGCCAGTGAGATGGTGATCCTTGAAGATGTGGCGCCTGATCTGAAGTTCCTTACCGAAGGAGATCTGGTGGTCGGTGAGCGTATTGCCACAGGCGCTTCGATGTGTTCGAATCTGGCTTTTGTTTATGCGATCGACACGGTCTTTCAAATGGAATCTCCTAAAGTGAGCGGATCATACGCATTCCCGCGTGAGGCCTCAGAGCGTCAGGGTGTTTTGGCTGCGAAGGCGATGTGCGGCGAGGACGGCGTGTTTGAAATGCAGGGGCTTAATGTTGATATGTTATTCAGTTCTGTCTTTACAACGGAAGAATTAGCAGAGAAGGGTGATCAGGCGGGATCAGAGGCCTCCTCCGTAGAAATGCCGACAGAGGCATGACATTGACAAAGGATAAAAAAATGAGACTTAATCGCTTGATGACGTTCGTTGCTGGTCTTTTTTCCTTTCTTGTTCTTTTTTCTTCTGTTGTGAATGCAGCACCCGACCGTGCGGGAGCCGCCGAGTTCCGTGAAAGGGCTTTGTTGAGCCAGAAGAACGGGGATTATGGTGAAGCTTATTTCTATTATACGCGTGCTGTTTTGTTCGACGGGACGGATCCTGATCTGTTGAATGAAGCCGGATTGATGGCTGAAGCTTCTGGCAAGGGAGTTGAGGCAGAGCCGTATTATCGTTCGGCGATCGCGATAGAGCCATCATTCTTGCCGGCCTACTACAATCTTGGCGCATTATTCCTGGCACAAAAGAAGTTCATCCTTGCCGAGCAATATCTTAAACAGCGTGTTGATATGGGATCTCCGACGGACCAGTGGACGCTTCGTGCGCAGGAAATGCTGGCGGAGGTGTATGATCTTTGTCCTGAACTGCATGAAGGTGTGGTGAGGCAGATGACCAGTGACCTTGAAAAAGATCTGACACGTCAGAAGGTCATTGAACGTCAGGATATGGAAACGCGTAAGCTCATGGATATAGAAGAGATCTACAATAATGGAACGACCGCATTTAAAGATGGTGATTATTGGCTGGCTGTCAGTTTGTTTGAAGAGGCTCTTGCGCTTGATCCGGGTCGGGCAGATGTTAAAAAAGGGCTTGAACGCGCCCGTGCGCAGGTCCGTCGTCAGAACGCGGCCGCGGAGCTTGATATATCTGTTCGGGAGAACCGGCCTGCGATCATGGATATGTACCTCAATGAAGCACAGTAGGACCAGGTCTTCTTAAGTCAGAGCCTTTCGGTATAAGAAAAAATATGTCCAAGCCACAGATCTTTTTGATAGACGCACACGCCCTTTGTTATCGTGCTTTCTTCGCGGTGAAGGAGCTTCGTAATTCAAAAGGACAGCCTACGAGCGCCGTGTTCGGTTTTGTTAATATTTTAAAAAAGATCCAGAAAGATTTTGCGCCTCAATATATTGCCGCGTGTTTTGATACGGGCAAGCCTACCAAGCGGCATGCTCAATACGCTGATTATAAGGTGCACCGTTCCTCGATGCCCGAAGACCTTGTGGCGCAGATGCCGCTGATCAAGGAGGTCATGAAAGGGTTTCGGATCCCGATCTTTGAAATAGAAGGTTTTGAAGCTGATGATGTTCTTGCAACACTGGCTATGCGTTTTCATACCCAGGGTCAGGTGGTGATCGTATCAGATGATAAGGACATGTATCAGCTTATTGGGGATGGCGTGAAGGTTTATAGCAGTCGCCACGATAAGTTGATGGGCGAAGCTGAGACAGTTGAGCGTTTTGGTGTTCCTCCTGTGCGCATCGTCGATTATCTTGCTCTCGTCGGAGATGCGAGTGATAACATCCCGGGTGTGAGCGGGGTGGGCGAGGTTACGGCCAAAAGTCTTATTAATACGTATGGTTCTCTTGAAGATATTATTGCGCATGCTGCTGAACTTAAAGGCAAACTCAGGGAGAAGGTCGAAGCGGGCGTTAAAGATGCTTTTTTAAGCAAGCAATTAGCTACTCTTGATATCCAGATCCCTTTTGAATGTACGCTTGCGGATATTAAGAACGTCCCACCGGATACGAAAAAACTGTTCGATCTTTTTTCAGAGCTTGAGTTCCGGCGTTTGGCGGATGAGTTTTCAGTGGATCAATTTTCCTTCGATGTGCCGGTGGCTAAGCCGCTTGAGATGCGCCTCTCACAGGATAGCGTGAATGCTTTTGTTCGCCGGGCGCTTGATAAAAAGAAGTGTTCTTTGTTATTTAACATTGAGCGTGATGAACATCATGTTCAGCGTCTTAATAAGGTCTACGGAGCCCTTGAAAGTGATGTGTTCTGTTTTGAGATGACAGACCTTGTTGCGCTTAAAGAAGTGTTGGAGGCACAGGATGTTCTTAAGATTGTCTATGGTCTTAAAGATGCGTTAAAGATCATCCGTCGGGATAAGATCACGCCTTCTGGCGCGTTCTTTGATGTTGAGCTCGCCGGGTATCTGCTTATGTCAGGCCGTGGTGCTTTTGATATTAATGCGCTTTCCTGGAAATTCCTGGACCGTGGTATAACCGACGATCAAAAAGAGGCACAAGAAACAGCGACCCTGTTTGCACTGCACGAACCATTATTAAAAGAACTGAACGCTAACGATGTTCTTTCTGTTTTTAATGATATGGAGACCCCTTTGGCGGATGTGCTGGCTTTGATGGAGACGGAAGGTGTCAGGCTTGATGTGGATGTGCTCGACGTATTAGCTCAAAAGTGTACGGTGTTGATCGAGGCGCTGACGTCAAGGATCTATGCGGCCGCGGGTGGGGAATTCAATATTAATTCGCCTAAACAAATGGGCGTTGTCCTTTTTGAGAAACTGGGATTAAAGGCCGGCCGAAAGACAAAGACCGGATATTCGACGGATGAAGAAACATTGGTGAGGCTTGCGTCGTCCCATGAAGTTCCGTCGATGATCCTGGAATACAGGCAGGTCTCAAAACTCAAGTCGACCTACATTGATGCACTTCCGAGGCTGGTATCAGCGCATAGCGGACGTATCCATTGTTCTTTTGATCAGACTGGCACAGAAACAGGAAGGCTGAGCTCTAATCATCCTAATTTGCAGAATATCCCGATCAGAAGTGAAATGGGACGGGAAATACGCAAGGCTTTTGTTGCTGCGACCAAAGAGAGGCTGCTGTTGTCAGCGGATTATTCACAGATCGAGCTCAGGGTCCTGGCGCATTTGGCGGATGAGCCGAATTTGAAGAAAGCTTTTGATGCTAACGAGGATATTCACCGCTGGACAGCCGGGCTTATGTTTGATATCCCGCCGGCAGAGGTGGATGAGAAGATGCGTTCTAATGCTAAAAGGATCAATTTCGGGATCATTTATGGCATGAGCGCTTTTGGTTTGGCAAAAGATCTGGTTGTTTCTCAGAAAGAAGCTCAGGGTTTTATTGATCTTTATTTTGCGCGTTTCCCCGGGATAAGGAAATTCATGGACCGGGAGATCGAGGGGGCTCGTTCAAAAGGATTTGTTGAAACGCTTTTTCATCGTCGTCGTTATTTGCCGGATATTACGAGTAAGAACCCGATGATCAGGCAGTTCGCGGAGCGGCAGGCTGTTAATACGCCTGTTCAGGGAACAGCTGCGGACATGATCAAGCTGGCCATGGTCCATTTGGCAAAAGTATTGAAGGAAGAAAAATTTGACGCGCATATGATCATTACAGTGCACGATGAACTTGTATTCGATGTGTCGAAGGCTGACATTCACCGTCTTGCTTTATGTGTGAAGGATGTCATGTCGCATGTGTGTGCCTTTTCAGTTCCCGTGGATGTGACGTTAAAAGCAGGGAAGAATTGGGCTGAGATGGAAAGAATATGAGGATCGTTTTTATTGCATCAGAGGTGTTCCCGTTCGCGAAGACCGGGGGGTTGGCTGATGTATGCGGCACATTGCCGTTCGCGCTCGAAAAGCTTGGGCATGAAGTGGATATCATCATGCCAGGATATCGCGCTACCGGAAAGCATGAGGAATTTTCCCCTCGCGCGCAGATGACGGTAGTAGGTAAGGATATCCGGGTATATTTCATTACACATAAACAGTTCTTTGACAGGGTTTATCTTTACGGTGAGTCATCGGGAGATTATCCGGATAATATGGAGCGTTTTGCGTTTTTTTGCCACAGCGCGATGGAATTGTTAAAAGAACTCGGTGAGCCTGTTGATATCATCCATTGCCACGACTGGCAAACAGGTCTTGTGCCCGTTCTTCTTAAAGAGAACTATAAGAATGAGACGGTCTTTGCACGGACCCGTGCGGTCTTTACGATCCATAATCTTGCTTATCAAGGTGTTTTTTCGAAGGAAGATTATTCTAAGCTCGGCGTGAGCGAGGATCTCTTTAATGACCGTCAGATCGAGTTCTATGAGAAAATAAATCTCATGAAGTCGGGGATCGTATTCAGCGATTATGTAACGACCGTGAGCCCTCAATATGCCAAAGAGATCCAAACAAAAGATTTTGGTTGCGGGCTGGAGGGTGTATTGAAATTGAAGAAGGAGCGTCTCACCGGTATTCTTAATGGTCTTGATTATGAGCAGTGGGATCCAGAAACCGATGAATTCCTTGAGATGAAATACAATGCCAAGGACTGGATCGCAAAAGAATATCATAAAGAGCAGATGTGTTCAGCGTTTGGTCTGCCGTTATTGGGTGATATGCCTGTGTTTGGTTTTGTAGGCCGGTTGTGTTATCAAAAAGGTTTTGATCTTATTGAAAGCGCCTTTGAGGACCTGATGGCACGTCCGATCCAGATGGCTTTCCTCGGGGTAGGCGAAGAAAAATATCAGAAGATCTTAAAAAAGCTTTCTAAAAAATATCATCGTCAATGTGCTGTGTGGATCGATTATCACGAAGTGATGGCGCGCCAGGTTTATGCCGGTTCTGACTTTTTTCTCATGCCTTCTGTTTATGAACCTTGCGGGCTTACTCAAATGATCGCGTTGCGTTACGGTACGATCCCTGTGACGTCGCATGTGGGCGGACTGGCTGATACGGTCCTTGATGTGTCAACCCATAAAGCGCAGGGGAATGGGGTCAATATTTCTTCGTATAGTGTGGCTGGCCTTTTGGAAGCGGTGGACCGTTCTATTGCTATTTTTGATCAAAAAGAAAAA